>CAYNMB010000019.1:18628-21211 GCA_964398235.1 uncultured Candidatus Bathyarchaeia archaeon
ACCGGCGGATAAAGCTGGCTTGAGAGGGGGAACAAAAACAGTTTCCATAGCCGGCGAACAGATTACAATTGGCGGAGACATAATTATAGCCTTAAATGGAGAGAAAATAACGGGTATAGATGACCTGTCATCATATTTGGAGGAGCATACCCTACCAGACCAAACAATCAATGTAACAATAGTGAGAGATAATACGATAATGACTTTACAAGTCACTCTAGGAAAACGCCCACCACCAAGTTAACTATCCGGTTAAAATACTAAAAACTGAAGAAAACTGAAACATGAACAAAATATCCGGCATTTAATTATTAATAGCATTTGTTTAAAAATTAAGGGGTGAGCCTAAATCTATCCCTTGGGAATAAAACGACTTCCCTAATGTTCTTTATGCCAGTTAACATCATGACTAAGCGTTCAAGCCCTATTGCCCACCCAGCATGCGGCGGCATACCGTAATCAAATGTTTGCAGATGGAATTTGAATGATTCTGGATTGAGATTCTGCTCTTTCAATCTTTTAATCAAAAGTTCCTTGTTATGTATGCGTGTTCCGCCAGACGCTATCTCAATCCAGTGCCACATCAAGTCAAAGCCCTCGCTTATTTCAGGCCTATCATCCCTAGGCTTTATGTAAAATGGTTTAAGCTGTGTGGGCCAGTCAATTATGAAATAGAAATAGGGATGCATTTTACCGAGGGCTCTGTAGGCAGCCGTCGGTATATCCTCGCCCCAATGAATCTCCATTCCAATTTCTTTCAGCTCGTTTATAACTTCATCATAAGTCAGCCGCTTGAAGGGTATTTTTGGAACCTCAACCTTATGCTTAAGTATTTCAAGCTCTTTGCGGCATTTTTCATTGACTGCTTTGCACACATGTTGTATAAGTTTTTCAGCAACCTCCATAACGTCTTCAGCAGTCGCAAACGCCATTTCAATGTCAATGGATATGAATTCGGTTAGATGACGCCTAGTATGGGATTTTTCAGCCCTAAAGGTTGGACCTATTTCATAAACTCTTTCGAAGTCTATAACGAGCTGCTCTTTATACAATTGTGGGCTCTGAGCTAAAAAAGCCTCACGTTCAAAATACATGATTGGGAAGAGATTGGCGCCCCCTTCGGTTGCCGTTGCAATTATTTTAGGCGTATGTATCTCTAAAAAACCGTTTTTAGAGAAAAATTCCCTTGTTGCTTCTAGGGCTGTATGTCGAATCTTGAATATTGCAAGATTTTCGTCTCTGACGAGATCTAATACCCTTACATCAAGTCTAGAATCTATGTCTGCAGGAGTTCTACCGGTTATGTCCAGCGGAAGGGGCTGTTTAGCCGAGTTAAGAACGACTATATTTTTTGGGATGACTTCCACGCCTCTAGGAGCCTTATCCATTCTCCTTACGGTTCCCCTAACACTTACGCAGTCCTGTCTCTGCAGATCTTCAGCGGTCTCAATTATATGTTCATCCACCTCATCTTTTGGCACAGTGATCTGTATAGTTCCCTCTTTATCCCTCAAAATGAAAAATTTTATTCCGCCTAAATCTCTAATCTCCTTTATCCAGCCGGCGAGAACAATCTCCTCCCCATCCATTTCGGGAGTAATTTCGCTTGTATAATGAGTTCTTTTCCAGCTTTCGAGACCCATATTGCATGTCACCACCACTTTGCAAACTCTATTCTAAGTCTCATACCTCTAACCTTTCTAGCAATCTCCTTCAAAGCCTCGATATTCGCTAAATTTCTCCTCCGCTCCCTCCCTCTGAGAATAACCTTCGTCTCAACGGATCCGTCCGGCAACCAAATTTTATTTATTGTCAATACAGTTAATGGCGCGAAAAGATCCTCTAAAAATTTCCTCTCACTAGAATTATACTCTAAAATGTGAACTGATTTCCCAGTTTTATTCTCCAAAAACTTGATTATTTTACCACCATAACTCAATATTTTATTCACATCACCTTTCCCAACAAATATTGCAAGAACATTATCGGCTTCAACAGCTTTACGAAAATATACGTCTTGAAGAAGGGGACATTCTTTTTCAATAGAAAGTAGTAAGCGCGCAATCTCTAAATCTAGAGGGGTAACTTCACCTTTCTCAACTTTTTCCCTACATTTTGAACACAGTATTCCGCTTTTTAAGCAGAACTGACATAGCTCAGTTTTCACCTTCCTCCGATCCCTCCAAAAATAGAGGAGGGGCGGCGGAGCATGAAACGCTGGAAAATCAACGGGACAACACTATTTCGATAGTACTAACATTTGTTGGAGTATCTCTGTCAGCGGATTGAATTTGCTCAGTACCTATACTGATGTTTTCTACTTTAAGGTCTGGTAGAAATCTTCGTCTGACGATTTCAACAACGTCTACAGCTCTGCTTATTGCACGTCCCCTAGCTTTAACGCTTACCTCTTTTGCTCCGCCATGGAACAATGTTAAGCAAGCCAGCACATAACTCATTACTGGCTTTCGCCCAACCAACACAGAGTTGCTTTCAGCCAAGTTTACCGCCTCACTCCTCAATCATATTTCATGCAGTATTGCAACTTAATTAAATAAATATCTTACGGTATTATAGGAAAGT
>CAYNMB010000020.1:0-12859 GCA_964398235.1 uncultured Candidatus Bathyarchaeia archaeon
TCTGCGTGGAAGATTTCCAGAAAAAATTAAGGATATGGTTTTTCAGGGCATAGGGTTAGTAACGCTCTTCATAGGTTTTCAAATGTCTCTTAAAACCAGCAATTTAGTTATATTGTTTTTCAGTATATTAGTCGGGGCAATTTTAGGTGAAGTAACCAACTTAGAAAGACATATTGAGGATTTCGGTAATTTTATTAAATCAAAGTTTGGTTCAAAAGAGGATAAGTTTGTTGAGGGATTTATCACGGCATTCCTAATTTTCTGTATGGGGTCGATGACTATTATTGGTTCGATAGAGGATGGTTTGAATGGAAATCCATCGATCCTTTACGCTAAATCGATACTTGATGGCTTCGCATCCATATCGCTTGCATCAGTGCTAGGTATGGGTGTTCTCTTCTCAGCGATACCATTATTATTGTATCAGGGTGGAATAACGCTTCTAGCATCACTATCAAAAACCTTCTTTACAGATGCTGTCATAAATGAATTAAGTGCCTCAGGAGGCATAATTTTGATAGGGTTGGGGATAAATCTTCTTGATATAAGAAAAATAAAAGTTGCAAACCTACTGCCGTCCCTAGTGATTTCAGCAGCCATAACCTATATATTGCCATATTTACCGCATTTATAGCAATAATTTGAGATTAAATAGACCGCCTGTAGGATTTTTCTCTCATTTTAAGGCTTAAATATTCTCTCGAAAATATTTTTCTCAAAATGTTTGTTGGAAAACCGCTTTTATCCTATAGGGAAAATTATTTACGAAGCATTGAATTTAGAAAACCGGAGTACATACCATGCAGAGTACATATTACTTGGCCCCTATGGAACATTCATAGAGAAAAATTGGTGAAAATCGCTGAGAACCATCCCCTAGTTTTTCCAGAATTTAAGCCAGAAAACATACGATATGGCGCCGAACCAGGTGTTTTAAGGGTTAATCGCATTCTTAGGGATCCGTTTGGATGCATATGGAAATTTAATATTGAGGGTTATCAGGGGCAGGTAATTAAACATCCACTAGAGGATTGGAGAGCATTCAAAGATTATGAATTTCCTGATCCAAATGCTGGTCTTCCGGCTGAGGGTTCAGATAAAATAACTCCTTGGAATGTGATTTATGAAAGGTTAGATAAGATGAGAGCTGAAGGAAATTTGATTAGGATCTCCTTAATGCACGGCTTCTTCTTTCAGAGACTTTATTATCTTAGGGGCTTTACGAATCTTATGAAGGATTTTATTCAAAAACCTCCGCAGATATATGATTTGATAGAAAAACTGACTGAATATATTCTAAATCTTGTTGATAATCTTCTGAAATGGGGTGAAATCGATGTGCTGCATTTTGGGGATGATCTTGGAACCCAGACGAGAATGCCAATAAGCCCAATAATGTTCAGTGAATTCATATATCCAAGTTATCGAAAAATATTTCAGCATGTAAGAGGAAGAGGCGTTCACGTGTATTTACATTCTGATGGACATGTTGTGGAGGTTTTAAATCAGTTGGTGGATGCTGGCGTAAGCATATTGAATATACAGGATAGGGTTAACGGCTTAGAGAATATAAAAAACATGTGTAAAGGGAAAGTATGCGTAGATTTAGATATTGATAGGCAGTGGCTAGTTCCCTTTGGAAGTCCAAAAGAAATTAAAAGCCATATTAAACGTGTGGTTGAAGAGCTTGCCATGAAAAAGGGTGGGCTTATGATAGAATCTGAGATTCATCCGCCGACGCCGCTAGAGAATATAAAGGCAGTTATTGAAGGAATGGAAGAACATATGTGGCTTTAAATAAGGCAAAAATAAAGTTTTCCCATCACCACGCTCATTAGATTCAGATCAGCTGGCTTTCCCATATTATGTAATTGAAATAAACCTTTATTCCATCAAAATCTTATTTGCAAAATCCAATGTTCTTCTTGCTAACTCAGATATTTTGCTGCCATTATATCCTATTACAAAACTTTCTATGAGGTTGTTTAGGGGTTTTATCCATTCCTCTGGTAAGGCTTTTGAACCCAGCATTACGCCAACTATTGAACCAACTGTTGCGCCATTACAATCCGTGTCTAATCCTCCCATGACGCTTATAGTTATGCTTTTCTCATAATCGCCTCTCCCATAAAGTAGCCCCATAGCAACGATGGCGGCATTATTTATTGTGTGAACGGGATGATAATGCCCATATTTCTCATAAATTTTGTCTAATGTGTCTCTCCAATCGCTATATTTCTTGCTCCAGCTCAAAACATTTCTTATGGCTTCTGCAAGTCTACAATTTTTCGGAATTACTGAAAGCCCAGCGTCAATTATTTCTTCAACTTCATTTGTTACGTATGCTGTGCTTATCATGGCGCTGACGAACATTTCTCCATATACTCCATTCTTAACGTGCGATAGACTTGCATCTCTATAAGCTAATTCGGCGGCTAACCCCGGATTTCCCGGCGTGACGTAACCCCACATATCGGCTCTAATTTGGGCTCCAATCCACTCTCTATAGGGATTCATGTAGGTGGCTGTTTCAGGAGGTTTCAAACCGTTGACTAGGTTTCTATATGCTGCGCGTTCAGCTGTATAGACTTTCAGGTAGGGAAGCAGGGATAGCCATGTTTCACCAACGTCTATTGTTGTGAAGTTTAAGCCGTGTTTCTCCAATATGTGAAGATTAATTATCGTGTAATCTATGTCGTCGTCCCTAGCCATTCGGTTCACATGATCTGCGAGTAAGCCTAGTTGTTTTCCCCGTTCAATTCTTCTTTTCAGCCATTCGGGAATGTCTTCACGTGTTGTATCTAATGCGGGAAAATAGTATTTTAGCGGATATGCATCGGCGATTCTAAGCCATTCTTCAATCTTCTCTTTGGTTAAGCCTTCAACAGCTTTTCCAAGAAGACATCCAGCGCATCTTCCAAGCCATCCACCATAAATTTTATCGAAAAACTCGGTTTCAGAAAGACTAACCTTAAATTTTTCTGGTTTTTTAGGTTGCTCAGCCTTTATTTCCTCTAGGCTCAAAGGCTCTTTATAGGGGAAATCACGTCTAATAGTGCTTTTTTCCAAAGCCCTTAAAATTTCTTCAAGCTCAGAAATAGATTTTTCCTTCATTTCAATAAATCTTTTTTCAATTTCTTCAACATCATAGCCTTCTTCCTTTCTCTGCACAATTTCATCCTTTACAATTTGCTCAAGTTTCCCAATTTCCACTTTAATCACTCCCTAACGACATAAGATAATTTTTTCAAAACTCAAAACTTTTCCG
Organism: uncultured Candidatus Bathyarchaeia archaeon; assembly: GCA_964398235.1. Classification (GTDB taxonomy): domain Archaea; phylum Thermoproteota; class Bathyarchaeia; order Bathyarchaeales; family DTEX01; genus DTEX01. The sequence continues at coordinate 3,269 of CAYNMB010000020.1, forward strand.
AAAAAATGTTATTAATGCTGCGGGATTTCCCAATAATGGTGGCGAAAAGTTTCTGACGCTAAATAAACTCCCTTTTATCCTGATAGAAAGTGTCAAGGTGAACAAAAAGCATATAACTAAACTTCTGTTATTTTCATGCTTGGGATGAAAGTATGGTTTATAGAGTCGGCATACTCGGCCTCAAAGGTCACCAAAGCGTGGTTTTAAATAGTATACCGAAAATCGAAGATACTATATTGGTGGCGGTGGCGGACGACTCCGAGAACGCTTTAGCAAAATTAAAAAATCATCCAGCAGTAACGTCTAGCACAAAGTTTTATACGAGTATTTTCGATCTTCTGGAAAGAGAAAGGATTGATATTGCCTGCGTATCTGGAACTGATGGTGAGAGAGCGCAGGTTCTGCTGGAATGCATGAAGAGAGGCATACATGTACTGAGTGAAAAACCTTTAACCATGACTCTTGAAGAACTTGAGAAAGTTAAAGATGCCTATAGATCGTCTGGTGTGATGCTCTCCATGCTCCTTACAATGCGTTTCACACCCTCCTACCGAAAAATTAGGGAAGTCGTCAGATCTGGTATTATAGGGGAAGTATGTCTTGCAAATGCTCAAAAATCCTATAAGCTTGGCGAAAGACCGGAGTGGCAAAAAAGCCATAAAACCTTTAGCTCAACCATTGCCTTTATAGGAATTCATTGCGTTGACCTAATACGATGGTGTACTGGAAGAGAATTCATCGAGGTAATGGCGTATCAATCAAATGCTGGGCATCCGGAAGTCCGTGACATGGAAGATAATGCCGTCATGCTATTGAAAATGGATAATGGGGCTTCAGCATGTATTCACCTAGATTATTGCAGACCCAGGAAGGCGGCAACGCATGGAGATGATCTTCTCCGCATAGCTGGAAACAAGGGTGTAATTGAAACGTATGAGCATGGTTCAAAAGTGCGGTTGATAACGCATGAAGAAGAATATGAGGAGCTGCCGCTAGGAGAACCCGTAGACCAGTTCCTAAATTTTGTTAATGCGATAAAGGGTCTCGAGAGGTGTGAGGTGCCAGCTGAAGATTGTTTTAGAGTAACAGAAATAGTTCTGAAAGCTAGGGAATCCTCAAGAATAGGGGCTCCAATTAAACTCTCCTAAATCATTTCTTGAAGCAGAATAATGCATCAAGGCTGTTTCTTCTTCTCTTCTTGAATGTTTTCTATCCAATATGAACCCTTTTCCGTTACTTCTTTCTTCCATATGGGTACTTCGTGCTTAAGTCTTTCAATCAGTTCAATTAGTGATTTGAAACCTTCTTCTCGATGCTTGGATGCTACTATAGCGTAAACGACGTTTTCGCCAACTTCTGCTGAACCGGTTTTATGTTCAACCATTGCGTCTAATATGCCATATTTGGACTTTAAATCTGAAATTATATCCTCTAGAGCTTTTACCGCCACTTTTTCATACGCTTCATATTCAAGTCTCAAAACTTTCTCCCCTTCTTTACTTTTTCCTCTAACAACTCCGATGAAAATCGTTATTGCGCCTATTTCATTGGAAGTCTTCTTAATTTCATCAATTAATTCATTCAGGTTACTTAGATTGTTTGCTATTTTAATTTTCAAAATAATCCTCCTCCAACTGGTGGGAGAACTGCCACTTCATCTCCATTTTCAAGTCTATAGGTAAGCTTAACATTTCTTCCATTAACCAAAACTATGTAATTTTTCAATATTGGCAATCCATCCTTACTTATGGCGACTTCATCTCTAACGGTCATAAATATGGTCTCCATCCATTCTTTAGATTTGTTTCCATGTCTTTCCGGCACATATTTAAGAAGAAGATCGGCGACTGTTATTCCATGAGCATCGTATTCCTCCTCCCTAATGCCTAAAAGTTCACGTAATCTGCCGAAATATTTGACCCTAATCTTCGCCAATTTATCAGCCTCCTCTAATGTTTACTTAAACTCCTAGGCGATTTAGACTTTTTGAATGTAAATCATATTTCCTTGTAAAGCTTCTTTTCATAAGGATTTACCTTCCTGTGTTTTCGTAATTTTCTGGCTCTTTCTATATTTTTTAATCGGGCTTGGAGAATCGCTATTTTGGTTTTGGAGGGTTGCCGCCTTTTTCTCCTAAATCTAGCTTTTAGGGCTAGTGCCTTAAACTCTGGTGAAAGCGATTTATGTTTAACCCGTTTGGCTCTGCTCTTAGTTTTCTTCTTTGAATCTTCTTTTTCTTTTACGAAGGTAACTTTTTTCTCGTTTAAATTAACTTCTTTAACTCGCCATCCAACCGTCAGCCATGATTCCGAGGGCTCACGGTTTCTGACATTGCTCCACCAGCGATGATATTTGTAAGCTGATTCGGGTAGCTTGCCGCTAATTATATCTTCAATTTTAGCAAAATCTAATGTAATCTGATTGCGAAATCTAGATAATTTAGCGAGTAAAATGCTTAAGGGCGCATATTTGCTTTTGGGGGAATGATTAAATAAGCGTCTAACATGGCATCTTAAACAAATCTTCCTTCCATCCTCGAAAAGAATGCAGTTTCCACAATATTTTCTTCCACATATGTCGCATGTGTAAAGCGCACTGCTGGGATAAGTTCCCTCACATAGGGCGCATATGTTTCCAACGACAAATATTCTTCGTTTCACCAATTTTTGCTCCAGCTCCGCCAAGAATAATCTTTTATTTCATCTCGCAATATATATTGCTCGGTGAATTTTTGTGAAAACCACTCCCATAGGTATCGCCCTAATAAATGATGAAAGAGAACACGTTTGGAAGATGAATGAAAAAGAATGTATGGAAGTTCTTTACAAGTGGGCTGACATAATTCGTAGAGGCGTTAAAAACATTGATGGATCAACGCCTGAAGTTGTTGTCGGGTCGGAGACAATAAAGTCTATAAAGGTTGCTCGAAAAGTTGGCGAGGAGCTTGCTAGGGCGAACTGCAAGCAAATAATATTATGTTTTTACGTCTGGAATTTCCCGTTTCTTGTGTGGCCGTTTCTAAACAGCGTCGGCAGAGACAAACCCATATTATGTCTATCAAATAATAGCGGCAAGTATCCTGGCAACGTTGGGCTGTTGGCTACTGATGGTGCTTTAAGACAGGTTGGCTTAAGAACCCATAGAATAGTGGGCGACATAAATGATCCGGAAGTTCAGGCTAGGGTTATTGACTGGGTTAGAGCTGCGCAAGCCTATACGTGTATCATGAATGAGGTTTACGGCATGTATGGCGGGCATTCAATGGGCATGGAAACCGGTTACTTTCATTTGGTGCCGATAATTAAAACGTTTGGCGTAACTGTCCGTCATGTGGATCAGTTTCTTCTTGTTGAGAAGATGAAGGAGGTTGATGAAAGAGAAGTTGAGAAGGCTATGGGATGGCTTCATGAAATGCTTGGCGATAGAATAAGATATGATGGAAAAATGTTAACTCCAGAAACCTTAAAGACTCAAATAAGGCTGTATTTGGCGATGAGGGAAATTAATGAAGAGAAGGGTTTTGACTTTTGTGGAATTAAGGGTCAACGTGAACTTTCAGAGCATGTTTGTATAACTGACGTTGCTGAAATGCTTATGAACGACCCCTACGATTGGAATGGACCTAAAGAGACAACGGTCTGCGCAACTGAAGCTGACTCGCTTGCAGCCGTAACAATGCAGCTACTTAAATACGTAAGCGGAGGGCTTCCAGTCCTATTCATGGATGTCCGCCTCTATCATCCAGACAAAGATTTATGGGACTTCTGCAACTCCGGCAATCACGCTAGCTGGTATGCTTCAAGAAGCATGGATCCAAGAGAAAACTTCAAGAAGGTTACATTTCATCCAGCGCTGGAATTCTATTTTAAGGCTGGCGGGGCTTCAGTTGAGTTTGACGCGGCTCCAGGCCCAATAACGTTTGCTCGTCTAGGACTTTGGGACGATAAGCTGTATATGGTTATTGTTTTAGGCGAGGCTGTTGAGCTTCCGCCAGAGGAACGTAAGGCAATAAATGAGCAGACTAACCCTACGTGGCCTCATGTTCACGCTAAACTGCATTGCAGCTTTGAAGAATTCATAGAAGTTTTTCCATGCAATCATATACTTGGTGTTGCAGGCAACCATGTTAGGGCTCTGAAGTATCTATGTGAGATTGCTGGTATAGAGTCGATAATACTCGGTCCAGAAGCAGAGAAATATAGCAGACCAATATGGAAGCATATCGCTTAGTGGAAGATCCCTTGATTTTTCTCAATTATTTCTTCAAGTTCCTTCATAAACTTTGTTTTTAAGAGAGTATTAACGTCTCCTAGAGCATCCTCGATTTCTTCATCAAAGTGTATGGCTCCTAAAAATCTTTTACCTAGCAGCTTAACTTCATCTTCAATGTAGCTTGATTCCCTTATTCTCATGTTTTCTATTACGCCTAGTACATTTGCCTCCAAATCATTCAAAAGAGTCAATAGTCTCCTAACGGTTTCGAAAGCCATTTTGGAGGGGGTTGTCACTACTAGAAAACATGCTTCATCAACATATTTGAGCACGTCGAGCAGTAGATCGCTTATGCCGGGCGGCATGTCAATTATTAAGAAATCTAATTTTCCCCATCTCGTTACAGCCAGCAGCTCTATTAAAACGTTTGATAAATCCGAGCCCCTTAAGGGCGCGGCTTTTTCTGCGATGTAGAAAACTAGGGACATATATTTTATGCCATGAATTTCTGGGGGAATAATTCCCTTATCCTCTTTTGGCTGTAAATTGCTGACGCCTAAAACAATATGGGTTGTTGGGCTTGTGAAGTCTATGTCAAATAGTCCTGTCTTAAATCCCTTTTTCGAAAGCGCTAGGGCTAGCATTGATGCAATTAAGCTTTTTCCGACGCCTCCTTTACCGCTTGCAACCACCACTACTTTATTTATATCCCTAAGTCTTTCTTCAATTATGCTTATTCGTGGATCATGCATTGCTATTTCACACCTTTAACACTCGCTATCCATAGATTTCTTCCCTCAATGATGTCGAAATCTGGGCTTCCACATTTCGGGCATCTGGCATATGCATGAGCCACCTCTGGAACAAAGTGAATTAGCTCCCGGGTTTCCTCGGCAATTTTCATGTCTCTTAAAGTCCACGTGTGATTGCATACTCTACACTTAAACTTTGCTTTAACGGTTTTTATCTTAAATTTAGCGTTACTGAGTTTTCCCTCCTTCATTTGTGATAGGGCGAATTTCAGTATATTAACATCTATTTGCTGAAGTTCTCCAAGCTTTAAATCTACCTCGCTTATTTCCCTAAGATTCTCCTTTTCCGCGATTTTAGAAACAGCTGATATTATGGCTTCTGCAAGAGCCCATTCATGCATAGGAAAGTTTAGGTTTAACCCCATATTTAAAAGTGTTTAAGTGCAATAACTCCTAGAATATTTTTGAAATTTGGATGGTGAACAAATGAATCCAAGGAAGGAAGAGGAATATGTAACAATGCTTCATGGAGCCGGCGGCTCCGTTATGCATGATTTTGTGAGGAAATATGTTTTGAGATTTTTTGGCGATTTTAATGTTGGCGAAATTTCCCTTAAAGCTCTTGATGATGCCGCTGTTGTCGACAATATTGTGCTGAAAAGCGATTCGCATGCCGTTAAACCAATATTTTTCCCGGGAGGAGACATTGGACGCCTAGCCATATCTGGAACGGTTAATGATATTGCTGTTCTTGGCGCTCAGCCGACTGCGCTTACATGCGGTTTAATACTTGAGGAGGGTTTTCCATTAAAGGACTTGGAGCGGATTCTGCAGAGCATGCATGAAACATGTGTTGAAGCCGGCGTTGCAGTGGTTACCGGCGACACTAAAGTTGTTGAGGAAGGGAAGTTAGGCGGATGCGTGATAAACGTCTCCGGCATAGGTGTTAGAACAGAAGCCCTCGAAAAAAACATTGCTGTCGTCAAAAAATTTAGGGCTGATTTCAATAGCCGCTGGATACTTGACTCAAATCTTAGGGCTGGAGACAAAATAATACTTTCTGGCACGATAGGCGATCATGGATTGGCGGTCTTATCAGCCCAGGAGGGGCTAAGTTTCATTGGAGATTTAAAATCTGATGTGCAGCCGCTGAATCGCATGATCCAGCGTCTCCTAGGCGAGGCTGGTGGAATAGTTTCCATGAAAGACCCTACAAGAGGGGGGCTGGCTGACGCATTAAATGAGTTCAGTGAGAAATCTAATGTTGGCATATTAATTTATGAAGATAGGATCCCAATTAGAGAACCTGTTAAAGCAGCCTGCGAAATGCTGGGATTAGATCCCCTGGAGATAGGTAATGAAGGGAAAGTTGTCATGGGAGTTGTGAAAGAAAAAGCTGAAGAAATATTAGATCTTTTAAGAGAAATGCGGGAGGGTAAAGATGCTGAAATAATAGGCGAGGTTACAGATGCCTTTAAAGGAGTTGCCATGCAGACCATGATCGGTGGAAAAAGAATAATTGCTAGACCATTAGGAGACCCTATCCCAAGAATATGTTAAAAAATAAAATAAATTTTGGAAATTATGTGCACCACGCTCTTTTAAATGCTTTCCATAACCCTCTTCTCTTTATGCATATGTTTAATTATTCTCGAATTGGGCGTGGAATGACAACTAAAGTTTGGGTGCGCCTAACTCCATTAATGGATTGAACCTCCTTAATTATTTCTCCTAGATCCTCCATCCTTGTAAACTCTACGAAAATGACATCGTCGAATTCTCCAGTCACCGCATGAGCCATTTTAACGCCTTCAACTTTAAGAGCGTCTTCCGCAACATTCCAAATTAGACCGGGATCAGCGTTTACAAGAATATAAGCCTTTAGCATAGTCTCCCCACTACTTAATGGTTTTATTGTTAATGTTATATGTTTTTTGGAAAAAATATTGCTTTTATCAATCTGCCTGAAAAGTCGATTGGCTCTCCTAAAATTATTTAAGATTTAAAGAAAATTTACATTGGACGGTTGGAGAGTGGAGGAAAGATGGTCAAGATAATTGATTCTCACGTGCATCTAAAGCACGGAGACATCGCTAGAACGGAATATAGTCCAGAAATCATTGTGGAAACCATGGAAAAAGTTGGCATAGATATGTCAGTTGTATTTGCAATGTCGACCTCAACAAAACGCTCGATAGAAATGGCGCTTGAAGCCCATAGAAAATTTCCTGATAAACTAATTCCATATGTCTATGCGTTGCCGAGCTACGAGAAACCGGTTATAAAGGAGATTGAGGAAGCCATCACTAAATTAGGTTTTAAGGGCATTAAGCTTCATGTTGCAGAATGCACAATAGCAGAATATGTTGTGGATCCAGTTATAGCATTAGCTGAAAGACTGGATGTTCCATGCTTAATAGACTGCGCTGGAAAATACGATGACATGAAACGTATCTCTGAAAAATTTCCCCATGCAAAGACGATAATAGCGCATTTTGGGAGATATCTCTGCAGAGATGAAGCACTTATAGACAAATTTATAGATCTAGCAGTTAGCCACGAAAATATATATCTCGATACAAGCGGAGTCATATTGGTTCAAAAAATTAAGGAAGCAGTCGATAAGATTGGTTCAACGCGTATAATATTTGGGACGGATGGACCGCATGAAGATCCGGATACCGTAGGGTTTGCTAAGAAAGAAATAGAGAAAATTAAACGTTTAGGCTTAAATCCCCAAGATGAGGAAAACATAATGTGGAGAAATATTGCCAACCTTCTAAAAATTTAATTTTAAGCGATTTCCCCAGCTGCGGTGATAACTTCAGAACTTCAGCTTCAGAGATTAAAGAAACAGGACATTTCTATCATGCTCTAGGCTTATATGAATTCTTTAAGTCTCTCTAGGAAGTGAAGCGGATGAATAAAACAGGACAACAAAGCTTGTTATATTTTTCCACGGAACAATAAGCCTTGTTGTCCCAACTTCTAGGATTGGTGGAATCAATCTTGGAATACTTAAATATGGAGTAGGAGGGAATCGATCTAATTTATAAACATACGTGTACTATTACTTTTTCGGTGATTAAAGTAATGAGGGTTAGAGTTCATAGGATAGAGTCCTTTAAAGATCCTGAGGGAAACATGGGTAAGCGTGTGGAGCTTGTCCAGGTGGATGTAGCGCCAAGATTCGCCATCAGGCCGGAAAGCGAAGAAGCTAGAATGGTGCAAAACATGGTTAGGATAATACAGCAGCAAATACCAATCTTTGGTATTCAATCGCATATTGTTATGCCAAAAATAATACTCTTCTTAACGGAGCAAGAATATGATGAATTAGGCGTGGATTTCGACGTAAACCAAGTATATGAAGTTGAGCTCTCAAATCAATCCATAAAATTCAAAAAAGTGTATTAAATAATTACTCCGTAGAATTAAAGCCCTCTGAGGGGTTTTCTTGAGGGTTAGAGCCCACGTCTTCATAAGCGGACGTGTTCAAGGAGTCTTCTTTAGATATGAGACGCGCTTGAGAGCAATACGCAATAATGTTGCTGGCTGGGTGCGAAATCTGCCGGATGGCAGAGTTGAAGCCGTCTTTGAAGGTGAAAAAGAAAACGTTGAAGCCATGATAAAATTCTGCCATAGAGGTCCGCCAGGCGCGATTGTTAAGAAAGTTGAGGTCATATGGGAGAATCCAACAGGGGAATTCAAGGGCTTCCGTATCCTGTACTAATATTTTTAAGTCTTTCTTCTTCTAACCAAAAGAGATATTAGTTGTTGTGCGCTCTTTATGCTGAGACAATAAGTTGAATTAGGTTAGATGGAAAAATGGTTTATTGGGGTGAGAGAGTTAATGAGTGAAAGCTGGATCCGTTTGTCTGAAAGAACGCTTGAGCAAATAAGGAGGTTTCTAGAAAGAAAAGATATGGATAGGCTTGAGCTTGTGCAGTCCATGCGTTTCATTCTCCTCGCGTTGCATAGAAGCCTTATGGGATGGATGAATTGGATAAACAATCCGGATATAATGGTCGCCTTCTCTAAAGAAGAGTTAGCTGAGATGAATCGTAAGCTTGGGGAATTCGTTCAAGACTTCATAAAATATGATATAGAGATTACTAAGCAGGGTGCAAGGAAAAGTGGAGCAACAATAGAAGCTAGAGCCAGAGCTGAGGAAAGAGCGAGAAAAAGAAGAACTGAAGAAACGTTCTATATTTAGGGAAGCATATTTACTGATAGAAAATTGCTCCTTCCTCATGTTATTTTTCTTGGAACCCTGAAATGAGATTCTTTGCCGTGACTTATGTATTCTCCCTTAAGCTGCTCACGAACAATTGACGCTATCTTGGCGAAATTTTCTGAACCTAAATATTGCCTAGGCTTAATGAGTATGTAGTCGTCGGAAACCTCAAAATAAAGTAGTCCTAGAAGATTTTGCGGAAAAAGCCTTCGAACATCTTCAACGCTTCTCAATTTTTCCGTAGGGGTTGGAATGGATACGGCTTCAACATGTCTCTCTAAATAAGTTCTAAGCATTCTTGAAATCTCGTTAAGATCGTCTAACATTAGTCTAAGTATTCTGGTTAAATCATCTATGCGTCTGAGAATTTCCTTTGCGTCAGCTTCCTCC
>CAYNMB010000020.1:12959-20838 GCA_964398235.1 uncultured Candidatus Bathyarchaeia archaeon
AGCTGGAAAAGAAAACATGGGGATATATACATTTATGATGAGAAGACTGAAATACACTTTTACATCACTTATTTTGGTGCGGAGGGAGAAAAGAGATGAATCAGAGAGTTAAAAGAGTTGCCGCCATTTTAGGTATAGGATTTATAGGCTTTCTAATCGGGGTTATAGCTAACCTAGTATACTATGATATCCTACCGATTCTAATGGAGAATTTCCCGCAAATTTTCACTTTGGAATGGGTTTTATGGGGTCTCATAGGCGCTTTAATGGCGATTTTCTGCTCTCTAATATACGTTTACGCTTCTTAAACAACATCCAGCCTTCATACAACGTTCTCTAGAGCTTTTCGAATTTGATCCAGAAATTTATGTAGTGGAATGAATTTTTCCTCATCTCCCCAATAATGAATTTTTTTATTAAATGGTGTTGATGTTCTGAAAAATAAACTTATTTTTCCTCAAAGATATTATACCTTTGAAAGCGCTTTAAGGTTTTTAGAAGAGGAGTACGAGGAATGCTTGAGATAGATGGGGCTCAGAAAAGCGGAAGCGGAACAATACTTCGTCTATCAGTCGCCTTAGCCAGTATAATCGGCGAACCCTTACATATCTACAATATTCGGAAGAAGCGTAGCGAACCAGGCTTAAGGCCGCAACATTTAGAATCAGTTTTAACGGCAGCCAAGCTCTGTAACGCTGAAGTTAAAGGGGCATATGTGGGTTCGCAGGAAATATGGTTTAAGCCCGGAGAAATAGAGGGCGGAGAGATATCCGCTGAAATAGGGACTGCTGGAAGCATACCAATGCTCATAATGACCGTTCTGCCAATATGCGCTTTTGCAAAAAAGCCAGTTACGCTTAAAATTTCTAAAGGCGGAACAGATGTTAGGTTTTCGCCGACAATAAATTATCTCATAAATGTTTTTCTAAAAATTCTTGGCAGAATGGGTTTAAAGGCTCAAATAGAGGTCAAGAGATATGGTTATTATCCAAAAGGTATGGGTGAAGTAACACTTAGAGTTCAGCCATGTAGGGAGCTCCAACCTATAAAACTTGAAGAATTCGGTAGAATAAAGAATGTAGAAGGGGTTTCAGTCTGCACCTTCTTAGCCAATAGGAGGGTCGCGGAGAGACAAGCCAAGGAGGCTGAAAGAATACTTCATGCAAGGGGTTTCAGCCCAAAAATACGTGTAATAAATGACTTCTCAAATCCATTGCAGAAAGGCAGTTCGCTAGTTCTTTGGGCTGAAACCGATACTGGCGTGGTTCTTGGAAGCGACTCTATAGGAGAGCTTAGAAAAACAAGTGAAAGAGTAGCTAGGGAAGCAGCTAGGGGACTTCTTGAGGAAATAGACGCTAGGGCAACAGTTGACATCCATATGGCTGATATGCTCATCCCATATGTGGCTCTGGCTAAAGGCAAATCAATATACTTGGCGCGCATGATCACAGACCACATGGAATCAAACATGTGGCTTGCAAACGAAATATTAGGTGTAGAATTTAGTGTTGAGAAGACAAATGGATTATTTAAGATTGAGAAAAAATAGGAGGAGGCGAAGAAGTGCTGAAGGCTAAAATTAGAGGCATTTATGCAACAGCGCTAACACGTTTATTGCTGGACAACGGCTTCAAAATAGTTCAACCATCCCTAGTGATAAGGGAACGATTTAATCTTCCTGAAGACCATTGTCAACCAGATCTGGAGATAAATGACCGCTTCGACAAGCAGGGTGTTAACGTTACTGGCGACTCAGCGTCAATAGAAAAGCTAGCATCAATACTATTTGACATGCTTGACGACGTCATCGTTAGACGCAAGATCTCGGTCTTCGGATTCTCAGCTTCCGAGGAAAATTTGGCAAATTTAGCCCCAATTATTAGTGAAACTTTGAGGGAAGCTGAAGGCTTAAGGCAAAGAAAAATGCGTATCGACGTTGAATTTCCTTTTGAATCAAAAAAGAAGCTTGATGAAATTAGAAGCATGGTTGTGCCAACCTTAAAGGGTCACCATTACTATAAGGCCTGCGGCGGAAAAATAGCCTCAATGGTTGAAATGGCTGAAAAGCTCCTAAAAAATGGATGCTCATTAAATGAGGTTGAAAGGCTCTTTAAAGAAACGATAGCGCGAGAATATCCGCATGAAGGCTCTAGAATAAATATTGAGCATGTAAAAATCAATGGGAAAAAATTTCATTTAGGTGAAGCCCGCGTAATAATGTTTGATGAACGAGAGCAACAAATAAGACTTCTACGGGTTTTTTCTACTCCAGGAATGTATGATGGACTTAAGGTTCGAAAGGAGCCTGGAGACTACGCTATTACAAACATGAAGATTGGCGAATGGGGTTTTAAGACATCCTATTTCTCTAGGGATGGCGTATATAAGGGCACTTACATCAACATAAATACCCCAGTAGAACTATATCCGACTAAAGTTAGATACGTTGATTTGGAAGTAGATATTTGCATGTGGCCAGATGGAAGAATCCGGCAGATAGACGTGGAGAAGCTTGACGAAAAAATACGGTGGGGATACGTATCAGAGAAACTTAAAAAGATAGTCTCTGAAAAAATTGAGAGCATTCTCAACTCCATAAGCCCAAGTTTAGAAAGGGAATCCTTCACTAACGATGGTCTGGAATAAAATATATATCCAAGCTGTTAATCTACTTCTTTTAGGTGATGTGGAAGGTGAGTGCTCTTAAGCTAAAGTTTACAATGCTTGCAACATTAGCCGCTATAATAGGATTGTCAACGCTTTTCTTTGCGGTGATACTAACATTACTCGACTTGTTCAGCATCTGGATCCTAGGGGCACTTGTCCTCTCCTTCAACGTACTGCAATGGCTTATGGCTCCATACATTATAGAGGCAATCTATAGGGTTAGGAGCGTCTCCAGAAATGAAGAACCCGAATTATATGATATCGTAGAGAGAATAAGTGCGAAAAGTGGTGTAAAGCCGCCGAAAATAAAGATAGCAAACATTCCAATACCAAACGCCTTCGCATACGGTTCGCCCCTAACTGGAAATAGAGTTGCCGTCACAACAGGATTGCTGAATACTCTAGAGATGGAGGAGGTTGAAGCCGTACTTGGACATGAAATTGGACACCTGAAACATCGTGATGTTCAAATAATGATGTTTGTATCCCTGTTGCCAGCAATATTCTATTACATAGGTTATTCATTAATGTGGTCTTCATTCTACACTAGAAGGGATGAACGTGGAAATAGCGGCTTAATAGCGTTAATAGGAATAGCCTGCATCTTCTTCTATTGGATATTAACGTTATTCACCCTGTACTTAAGTAGGCTAAGAGAATATTACGCTGATAGACACAGCGCAATGGTTGTGGATGATGGTGCAAGAAAGCTTTCTGAAGCACTTGTTAAAATCGTTCATTCAACAACTAGGGCGCGTAGATATTACCGCAATATGGGCAGTCTAAGCTCATTTAAAGCGCTCTTCATATCTGATCCCGATAGCGCTGAAAAAGACTCAAGAATGCTTTCTGGAACCGGCGTGATTAGAGGGGACAGTGAACTTGTCCGCGAATACTTGAGGCGAAAAGTCACGTTAGCTGAACAGATAGTTGAATTGTTCTCAACTCATCCGAACATCATAAAAAGACTGAGAGCCCTTCAAGAACTTGCATAAACCAAGGGCTCCCATTGATGGCTCTCGACCCTCCTTCAAAAGGAAGGCGAAAGATATTTTTAAACTTAAATTTTATATCCATTTTTAACTTTATTTTTGCATTGTGAATGCGTCTTGAGCCTAAACCTAGAGTTTGAAGCTCCATCATGGGACGAAATCTACGATATGCTCCTTGACCTAGCGGACATGATTAAAAGAGATGATTTTTCGCCAGACGTGATAATTGGAATTTCCCGCGGAGGTTGGCCGCCGGCTAGAGTCATGTCTGACCTCTTGGGCAATGTTGAGTTGGCTAATATTAGGGTGGAATTTTATCGAGGGGTTGCTGAAACGGAATCCGAACCAGTTATTACACAGCCATTATCCATGCCAGTAGAGGATAAAAGGGTGCTTATCATGGATGATGTTGCTGATACTGGCAAAAGCCTTAAACTCGTTAAAGAACATGTTTTAAGGCAGAAGGCAAAGGAAATCAAGATTGCAACCATCTATTATAAGCCTTGGAGCATAGTTGTACCAGACTATTATGTTAGAGTTACAAATCGATGGATCATCTTCCCCTGGGAGAGAAAAGAAACTGTTAGAAATCTCGTTGAAATATGCCTGAAAAACGGCTTATCCATTGATGTAGCTAAGGAAAAGCTTATTAAAAGCGGTATGGATGAGCGTTTAGTGAACCGGTTTATAAATGAGGTTCTAGAGGAAATTAGAAAATGATTGAAGCAGAAGTTTTAGGGGAACATTTAGTTGTGGAAGGTTTCAAAAACATAGAAGTTAATGATGTAGATTTACTTCTCAACCTCATTAAAGGATGCTCTGGAAAAGCTCATGTTCAGGTAATGGACGCTGCTTTAATAGCTGGCTTCGAACACATATTTTTCGCAGTTCTAAACGCGTTAAAATCTTTTAAGTCTGGTTTAAACATTTCTAAAAGTTTGGCGGTTGAAATTCTTTTATTTGCTTCTGGACAGGATCAGATTAAAAAGGCTATTGAATTTTTGGGCATTAAGCAGTCCTCATCTACAGCGGCTCTTGTTATTGTTGCTGATGAGAGAGAAGAGGCGATTGCCACCTTAGAAAAAATCTCTGAATTTTTAAAGGGTGAGAGAGATCATAAAGTGATCGAATTAACGGAGGAGAAAATTCCCAATATAATAAAAACATTTAACATATCTGAGGCTGAGATAGAGGCCTCTATGAGAGAATCCTTGAAGGAAGCTGTAAAAAATGTTCTTATAGAGCGGGCGGCGCTTTTAATTACTCAACACTAATCTAATCCGCTGTTTTTAGCTAATCCTTTTTTCCTTGGTAATTGAAAGTATGTCTTGAGGCTTAATCACCGAAACGCCGGTTAGCCTTCCGAGAACTTCAATCAATATTATTTTATCCGGGTTACTTAGATCGACTTTCCTATCCAAATTCTCTACAGCCGCCTCAATGATGTCTCTTGATGAAATCTCTGAATGTCTTTTCTCAACAGTCACTCTAAATGTTTCGTTTTCCAATATCTTGTAATGTAATCTTGCAACAGCCTTTCTTATTTCATCTATCCTTGTTCTGACTACAATTTCTATTGGCACAACCTTAAGCACATATCTGAATTCCTGCGGTCTTTCTTTGAGTAGGTTTCTTAATCCCTCTATAGCCTTGAAAGGGTCGAGATTTGTTTTAGCAACTACAAGTCCCGCAACCTCTGTTTTATCAACTATTGCTTCCCTGTCACCGATTTCCCCTAACAGAAACCATATCTCAGAACAAGCGTTATTCTCGTTTCCTCTGGATGTTGAAACAAGTAGGTTGAAGTCTTCCATAACCATTTTTAACAATCACCTAGAACATAATTGTTTTTCCGGCTTTTCAACATTTCTTTCTAAGAAAAATGAGGAAAAGATGATTACCGCTTATTTCTTTCTTTAACGAAAAACTTTTTCTTGTTCAGGTACTAGGTTTGGCGGAATCTTTCCTGCTAATGCTGCTCGAACATTCTCTACGCATTTTAGAGCCATAGCTCTCCTAGTTTCCGGCGTATATGTTCCCATATGGGGTGTTAAAACAACGTTTTTCATTTTCACAAGTGGGCTGTCTAATGGAAGCGGTTCTTTGGCGAATACGTCTAATCCTGCGCCAGCTATCCAACCTTCCTTAAGAGCTTTGCAGAGGGCTTCTTCATCTATTACTGGGCCTCTCGCTGTGTTTATTATATATGCTGTCGGCTTCATTAATTTGAGTTCCCTTTCACCTATAAGCCCCCTTGTTTGTGGTGTTAGAGGCGTATGAATTGACACGAAATCTGAGCTTTTTAAAAGGGTTTCTAGATCCACGTATTGTGCGCCTAATGTTTTCTCCGCCTTCTCCTTACGTTCTATGTCGTAATATATTATTTTCATGCCGAATGCTTTAGCTCTAAATGCAACTTCATATCCTATTCGCCCAAGCCCAATTATCCCTAACGTCTTGCCGTACAAGTCTATTCCCATAGCGAGCTTTTTTCTCTTTGACTTAGCCCACTCCGTTCTAACATAATTATCAGCTTGAATAAGCCTTCTTGAGAGACTAAGCATTAGCCCCAATGTTAATTCAGCCACTGCATGGGAGAGTACTCCAGGCGTGTGGGTTACGTATATGCCCTTTTTCGTGCATGCTCCTACATCAATATTATCATAGCCTACACCATATCTTGCAATAATCCTTAACTTTGGAAATTTCTTGAGAATTTCATCGTCAATCGGCTCTATAGACAGTATAATCGCATCGCTGTTTCTAACTTCCTCAGAGAGCTCATCCTTTCTAAACGTGCTGTAGAAAACCTCCGCTATATCACCTAACTCGTTTTCAAAAAGCCCTGGATTATCACCTCTTATGCGCGATGAGACCGTAACTTTATATTTCAAGATCACTTAAACCTCCACATTTTTTCTTTCCATAGATTTTAGAACTTGTCTTAAATGGAAGATAAATTTGATTCAAAAATTTTTAACATTTTCTTTTTGGTCAGCGGAGGTTAGTCGGCATTAACCGTCATAACCCATCTGCCAGATGGGCTCCGCGCCGTCGCCACCCATCATCCCAAATCTATAATCGTCCGAGAATCATTTAACCATTTCTATTTTCACTATCATTTAATTGCAACTTTAAACATGCCAAAAACCTTTTGGTGAAAAGAAAATTCATTTAAATGCTGAAGCATTTCATCAATCATAATTTAAACGGGCTGAATTGGCTCAGCAATGAAAATATTGTCCTTATTGGATATTATGCGCGCCTTAATCCTAGCTCCTATGGGAATATTCCCAGCTTTTACAAGCGTTACGCATCTATCCTCCCTCTCAGTTACCGCCAATGCTTCGCCCTTAAGCCATCCCGGACCGACAACTTTAGCCCGAATAACTTCAAAACGCTTGTAGGGTATTGGTATTGGTTGACGCTTATGAATGCCAAAATCGCTTGGATGTAAAACAAGCTGTATACCAAATTCTTTTTCCCATCTTCTGAGTTGCTCATAGAATTTGCCCCATGGCATTGGCTTGACTCCCTTAACTTTACGGCCGCGCTTATGGACAAGATATTTTTGTATGCCGAGTGGAGGAAATTTTTTACCAGCGCCAATCTTCTTGGCAAGACTAATTATTTCTGGCATTTCGGAATCATTTAAACCTGGAACCCAAACAGGCGCGATTAATAAATCAATTTTGGTGTTAGAGACTATGTAATGCATTAGATTAACGATTTTGGAAGGGTCATACCATTCCGTTCCGGAAAGCATTTTAGCTAGGTTGGGGTCGAGAGCATCAAGCGACAAATTAATTCTCGTTAAACCAGCGTCAGACAATTCGTCAAGCATTTTTTCATTTAATACTGAACCATGAGTTTGTATTGAGACAACATTAACTCCCTTAATCTGGCTTAGAGAAGAAACAAGATCAACAATTTTAGGATATGTTAATGGGTCGCCAACCGTATCTATATGGGCTTCTATGTTGTGTTCGCCCTTAAAAATGACAATGCGCTTAAACCATTCAACAAGATAATCCAAAGGAACCATATATTCAGTAAGTCTCCGCTTGGAATTTGGACCAGCATCGGTTGAACAAAATATGCATGAAAGTGGGCATATAGTTGTTGGCCGAATCTGAATGACATTTGTACCCCTATCAATTAATCCGAAAGCAATGCACCCCAAAAGTGGGATAGACTCGAAAATCTCAAAAATCTCCCTA
>CAYNMB010000021.1:0-9281 GCA_964398235.1 uncultured Candidatus Bathyarchaeia archaeon
ATGGTGCGGGGGGTGGGATTCGAACCCACGAACCCCTACGGGACGGGATACCCCATCATTTTTGATCTTGAGTCTTACGCGCATACGGCGCATGGCATCAGCCGTATGCTCCGCGCATCAGATCCCTCTTTATTGTTTGACCTGGCTCTGCCACCCCCGCAGTTTCATCAAATATGGGCGGATGGTCAAACCCAATATCTTGAAACATTTTACAGACTATTAAATTTTTTGCGCTAGGGGATAAAATGGCGGGGAAATAGATGTGTAAAAATTCTTATGGAAACAGATTTCCCTTATTGTCTAGAATCTAGTTAATATAGGAGACGTATATTAATTAAGAAGCGGGGTTTCATCCTTTGAGGAAGAGGGAAAACGCATACAAAATATCCATATTGGATATATTGGATGAATCTTTCTCAATCTATTTCGGTAGAATCTACAGTTTTTTCCTAATATTTCTACTCCTAAACATCATTAACATGTTTTTAGTCCACGTTATGGGAGCTTTCGCAACCTTTTTAAATCCTCCAAAAGAAGCTTTTAACTCCATTTTAGATTGGCTGGCCAGCTATGGATTCTCCGCCACAATATTTTACTCGCTTCTCTTTTTAGTAATGTGGACGACGACAAATTTAGGTAACGCCCTCGTCATCAAGCAGGTATCGGAGATTTTCGGGGAGCAAAAAGAAAGTTTCACCTGGGGAAAAATTCTTCTAAACACGTTGGCATTAAGCCTCTTAACCGGAGCGTTAATGGTGCTCGGCTTAATTTTACTGATTTTCCCCGGAATAGTTATAACGATAATCTTCAGCCTAGCGATGCCTGCAATGATTATAGAAAAACTGAATGTCCTAGACAGTTTGCGGAGAAGCAAGGAGCTAACCGACGGCATGTGGTGGAAAACCTTTCTACTGCTCTTCTCAATCCTCCTCATGCTTATGATCGCGGGCTTCCTCCCCGAAATTTTAGCATCTCCCCTCCTATATGGAGGAGAAATCCTAAAGAAAATCCTCAGAATCATCATTATTTCGCTTGTTGAACCAGTCTATCCAATAAGTTTAACTCGACTTTATCAAATTCTCAGAAAAAAGGTTGCCCCTATCCCCGTCTACATTGAGCAGCCGCCCATAGAAACACGGGAGACAATTCCCCATCCGCCTGAAGTAAAGTTTTGCCATCGCTGCGGCCAACTTCTTCCCTATGACGCAGTCTATTGCCCAAATTGCGGCGTAAGAATTGAGGAGGAATAACCATTTTTTTTATAAAGAAATTGGGGGAGAGGGTGGAGGCGGGCTATCCCCGATTTTTGCGCCGCAATTTTATTTTTTGGAAATATTCCCGTCTCCACCCAAATTGGTTTTAAGGAGATTTTGCTAAATAAAATTATTTGACATGCGGAGGAATACTCCATTATTTAATGTGGACGCTGCTTCTCCAAGGCTATCGGCAAATATTGCTCTCTTATCGGCTAATTTACACATGCATATTGCCATTGTTTGCGCTAATTGTGAAAGATAAGGTTAAATGGCTCCCGCAGACTATTTTATTAGAGAAGGGGAGGACCTATTTCTTGGACTATTCACTAGTTGCCGAAGTCTATGAAAAGATTGAGAGCACAACAAAGAGGCTTGAAATGACGGATTTACTAGTCGAATTCTTCAAGAAAACTCCAAAAGACGTTATTGACAAAGTTGTTTATCTAACCCAAGGGAAACTTTATCCAGATTTCATAGGCGTGGAGATCGGTATAGCTGAAAGACTTGCAATAAGAGCTATCGCTAAAGCCGCTGGCCGCAGCGAAAAGGAGATTGAAAGCGACCTAGCGAAAACCGGCGACCTAGGGGAAACAGCCCAACACTTTTTAGAGAGGAAGCGACAACTATCATTCTTCCGGAAACCGCTTACTGTTGAAAGAGTTTATCAAACACTTGATAAAATAGCCAGAGCCTCCGGTGAGGGATCAATAGATTTAAAGATCAATTTGTTGGCTGGACTGTTGATAGATGCAACGCCTAAGGAGGCAAAATACATAATCAGAACAATCACAGGGAAACTTCGCCTCGGAATAGCTGACATGACCGTTCTAGACGCCCTAGCCATAGCCTATGGTGGAGGCAAATGGGCGAGGGAGCCCATAGAAAGAGCATACAACCTGTCCTCAGATCTAGGCAGAGTTGCAAAGGCTGTTGCCGAAGGCGGCGTTGAAGCATTAAAGGACTTTAAGATAACGGTCGGCAACCCGATAAGACCCATGCTTGCCGAAAGGCTTAGCTCACCAGCCGAGATTTTAGAGAAGCTCGGCGGCAAATGCATCGCCGAATACAAGTATGATGGAGAGAGAATACAAGCCCATAAAAAAGGAGAGAAAGTAATACTATTTTCCAGAAGGCTTGAAAACATAACCGCACAGTATCCAGACGCGGTTGATCTTATAAGAACCCACGTTAAGCCGGAGGAAGCCATAATTGAGGCTGAATGCGTAGCTGTAAACTTGGATACGGGTGAAATGATGCCCTTCCAAGAACTCATGCATAGAAGAAGAAAATATGATATTGAAAAAGCCATAGAGGAATATCCAATCTCATTATTCGTATTCGACGCCCTATATTTTGACGGAAAAGACTTAACCCTAGAACCATATCCAATTAGACATAAAATCCTTGAGGAAATAATTGAGCAAAGCGATAGAGTTCAGCTGGCAAAATACTTGATTGTCGATAACGTTGAAGATTTAGAGCGATTCTTTGAGGAAGCTGTAGAAAATGGTTGCGAAGGATTGGTTTGCAAATCGCTTAGCGACGACTCCATCTACCAAGCTGGGGCAAGAGGCTGGCTGTGGATAAAATATAAGCGAGACTATAAGAGCGAAATGATGGACACCGTTGACCTAGTTGTGGTTGGAGCATTCCATGGAAGAGGCAGAAGAGCAGGAACATACGGCGCACTGCTCCTAGCCGCCTATAATCCTGAAAACGACATGTTTGAAACAATATGCAAATGTGGATCCGGCTTCACAGACGAAGATTTGAAAAACCTGCCTAAAATGCTAGAACCATACAAAATCGACCACAAGCATCCGAGAGTTAACTCAAATCTAGATGCAGATGTATGGTTTACGCCGGGGATGGTTATAGAAGTTATTGGAGCCGAAATAACCTTAAGCCCAGTGCACACATGCGCAAGAGACGTGATAAGAAAGGAAAGCGGCCTAGCGATAAGATTCCCAAGATTTACTGGAAGATACCGCACAGACAAAGCCCCAGAGGATGCAACAACAGTCGACGAAATAATCGAAATGTATAAAGCACAGTTAAAGAAGATAGAAGTGCAATAAAAATGGTTAAAAATATGTCCAAGCCGGGTCTAAGCCTTAGGCACTGTCCGGCCCATTTAAGCAAAGTCTTTGGCGCACACCAACCTTCAAGCCGTTTCGGTTGGTGTGCTCTTTGCTTAAATGCAGTGCCTAAAGCCTGCTTCCCGACTTGGACGAGAAAATATTTTGCTAATTCTTTATATAATATTTTTGCACTAAATTTTAAGTCTAAAATTTCAATATTTTTAAAGTGATGGCTTTGGGGCGCTCTATTGAGAAATTTGAGGACGATTTGAATCTTGTCGTCGAGAGGCTTTGTAATGGAGAGAGTAGAGGGGTTTGTAAGCATCTTATGAGGTTGAGAGATAAGCTGCTGTATCTTTATAGGAGGAATATTGTTAAAATTAATCATTCCGTTATGGAGCTCATCTGCGCCAAACATTTAATTCTATATGGCTATTACGTGGATTTGGAATACGCTTTAGACGGTAATTTAACATGCGACATATATGCCCTAAAGGGTTTAGGAAGCTTAATTGTTGAGGTTGAAACCGGTTATGTTCCACCAGAACATGCAACCAACCCAATAACCTACTGTAAAGCTAGGATCGCTAGCAAGATAACTAGGTATAGTGGATATGCTGAAAAATTTGCCTTGGCGGTTCCACCATACTATATATTCTGGATTCCGCCGGCTTTGGTTAAGCCTCCACGCTATAGGACAAGGAAGGAAATTAAGGAGATTAAGGCGCTTTGCGACCTCTATTACAGTAACCCGCCTGTCAGCGTAGAGGAGATAAGGAACGCTCGCATACATGCGGTATACATACTTGATATAGATAAGGGAATTGTTAGAGAAACCGATCCTAACACTTATCTAGAGCGGTCTCAACAAATATGGAGCGGTGATCTTTTTGGGTAAGAGCACCAACCTACTACTACTGCTTTCTACACTTACAACCCTAATTTACTTGGCTTTTGGAGAGAAGCTGCCCTTTGATCTATTTATTTTCAGCTATGAGAATCTTAAGAGAGGTTATTTCTGGAGTCTAATCACATCCTTGTTCATTCACGCCAACTTCTTTCATCTCTTCGGGAACATGCTTTTTCTATATGCGTTTGGACGAACAATGGAGAAGGAGATTGGATCAGGCAAAACAATGCTCGCATTCTTTTTGGGAGGAGTTTTATCCTTCATTCTAAGCATACCCTTCTATGAATCTAATATAAGAATGATTGGGTCCTCGGCGGCAATTTTCACTCTCGTTTCAATGACAATGCTTATTAAACCGCTTAAATTCTCTTGGATATTCTTTATGCCACTAGGGCTTGTAGCCATAATCTATTTCCTATACAATGTCCTTGCAGTCATGTATATAGAGGCAGGTGCAACGGGGGTTAGCTATATAGGGCATGTAATAGGTTTCACCGTAGGCTTACCTTTGGGGGCGGCTTGGAGTAAAGGAAAATGGAAAAGAAACATTCTCATAGCAATCGGGCTGCTAGTGGCTTACACGTTCATAATAAACGTCTTCAGCATTCCCTATTAATTGAAGTAATTCATGATTTATGAAAACCCTTATAGCCCACTCCAAGCACATAAATTTCGGCGCTTTCCTTTCTACTAGCCTTCGGCTTAACAATCTCAACCCTAATGAAATGATTCTTAACCTCATTTAAAAATTCGTTAAAAAATTCGCCCTGAAAGACCTTGACGAAAAAATTTCCTCCCTTTCTAAGCACCGAGAGCGCTATCTTCAGAGAAGATTCCGCAAGTTCAATTTGTCTAGCGTGATCCAGCTCCCAAACTCCTGAAATGTTTGGCGAAACATCTGAAATCACAACATCTGCGGGACGCGGTAAAAGAGCTTCAATTTTCCTGAGGATTTCGGGGCTTCTAATGTCTCCTAAAATTACATGAACGTTATCATAGTTTAGGGGCTTAACTTTTCTTAAATCTACGCCTAAAACAAAACCTTTTTCGCCAACTATTTGCCGTGCAACCTGCAGCCATCCGCCGGGAGCTGCACCCAAGTCGACGACGACGTTGCCGGCGCGTATAAAACCATATTTTTTAACGGCTTGCAGAAGCTTGTATGCTGCACGCGATCTATATCCCTCTTCCTTAGCTTTCCTATGATAGTAATCTCTTTTCCGTCTTTCAAGCCATCTTCCAGACAAAATTTTATTCCCCGAATTGGGAGACGATTTAGCTTGGATCCTCCTTCAGCACCCATTCAACAATTTTATCACAATTAAGCGGGGAAACTTTTCCGCCAACACTGCATTTTGAACTCTCCTCACATGAGAGACATGGACAATCCATTATTGAGTCTATTGAAATCGGCTGTCGTTTGGGATAAAGTCTATACGTCCATCTCCCCTTTGAGAGCTCTGGTTCACGATATATAAGACCCTTGCTCTCCAGCCTTATTGAAATTCGGGAGCCTTCCCGGCTCGTGGCGTTTATCTCTCGCCATAACTCGGATTGAAGAATACCCTTCTCGCCACTTTTCATTATTATATGCAGAGCCTTTTGTTCAAGATCATTCTGCCTAGGCATGCAGCGTTCTCTCCAATGAAAGAGCATCCAACATCAGATATATTATATTATGGGCGGATCTAACACATAAATATATTGAATATAATTGGGGAACAGAATTCTTAACCTTTATGAGTTTCCTTCACATTTTCTAATATTATGCGAGAAGGCTATTGTCTGGGAATCGAAAGTACGGCGGATGATTTTGGAGTCGGCATAGTTTCCTTTGACGGCGAAGTATTGGCGAACGTGAATGACGTATATATTCCAGAGAAGGGTGGAATTCACCCTAGAGAAGCATCCAGACATCACGCCATGGTTGCAAATAAGGTTATTGCCAAAGCATTTAGGGAAGCCGGGCTTAAACCTAAAGAAATAGATGTAATAGCCTTTTCACAGGGTCCGGGTCTAGGTCCATGCCTTAGGGTTGGCGCAACGGCTGCTAGAGCCCTCTCATCATATTTAGGTAAACCTCTTGTTGGAGTGAATCATTGTATAGCCCACATAGAGATAGGTAAAATGGTGACTAACGCCGTGGATCCAGTAACCCTCTATGTATCCGGCGGAAACACGATTGTCGCAGCATTTGAAGCCAAGAGGTATCGTGTTTTCGGAGAAACGTTGGACATAGCTGTTGGAAACTGCCTAGATGTCTTTGCCAGGGAGGCTGGATTAAGACCTCTGCCAAGTAAGCCTCTGGGCGCGGTGGTGGAAGATCTGGCTTCTAAGGGGAAAAATTTCATAAAGCTGCCATATACTGTGAAGGGCATGGACATGTCTTTCAGCGGACTCTTAACGGCGGCTATAAATATTCTACATGAGGGGAAACATTCTCTTGAAGATTTATGCTTCAGCCTTCAAGAGGTTGTTTTCTCAATGCTCACCGAGGTGACTGAGAGGGCGTTAGCGCATACCGAGAAGCCTGAAGTATTGTTAACCGGCGGCGTTGCGGCGAATAGGAGGCTTCAGGAAATGCTTAAGGTGATGGCTGAAGAACATGATGCAAGATTCTGCGTTGTACCTAGGCAATATGCTACAGATAATGGCGCCATGATAGCTTGGACTGGTGTTTTATGCTATAAGTTTGGGATGACTGTTCCCGTTGAAAAAAGCTTTGTGAAGCTTAAGTGGAGGCTTGATGAAGTTGAGGTTCCATGGGTTGAAACCCGATGAGAAAATTGGGGGAACATCACGTTGATATTGATTAAGAAGGGTGCCGAGGCAAGCATATATTTAGGGGAATGGTTTGGCAGGAAGGTTATTTTCAAGAAAAGGCATCCGAAAAAGTATAGGATTCCAGAGCTTGATAGGGAGGTTCAAATGCAGAGAACAAAGCATGAGCCTCAAATAATTCATAGAGCTAAAATCGCTGGAGTTCCAACGCCGATAATATATATGGTTGATCTTAAAGAGGCTACAATTATCATGGAGTTTGTTGAGGGAAAGCAGGTTAAGCAAATATTGAATGAACTGTCGGATGAAGATAGAATCAGCTTATGCTATAAAATCGGCAAGTTAATCGGCAGGCTTCATAGAAGCGGCATAATTCACGGAGACCTTACAACATCAAACATGATTCTCACACCGCATGGAAACATCGTATTAATAGATTTTGGACTCAGCGAGCTAAGCGTCGAGCTTGAAGCAAGAGGGGTCGACATTCATTTAATGAAAAGAGCTTTAACAAGCACACATTACAAATATGCTGATGAATGCTTCAACGCTATTATAAGGGGATATGAAGAAATAATGGGCGAGGACGCTACAAGAGAAGTTTTAAACAAAGTTAAAGAGATAGAGAGGAGGGGAAGATATATTTCAGAGAGGTGAGCGGATGATGCATAAAACCTTCCCCTACGGCAAACTGATTTTCTTCGCTACTGGAAACCTACATAAATTTAATGAGGCTAGGAGAGTTCTAGCGGAATACGATATTTCCGTCGCCATGCTTAAAGTTAAGAACCTAGAGATCCAGAACGACAAAATAGAAGCGATTGCAAAGTCAAGCGCAATCAATGTTGCGCGTGAAATAAGGCTTCCAATAATTGTTGAAGACGCTGGGCTTTTCATAGATTCATTAAATGGTTTTCCAGGACCATACTCCTCCTACGTCTTCCGGACAATAGGGAACTGGGGCATAATCAAGCTTCTCGAAAACTCAGAAAACCGTAAAGCCCACTTCAAGTCGGTGGTTGCTTTCTGTGACCAAAACGGCACCCTCATGTGTTTTAAAGGCATCGTAGAAGGAAGAATATCTAAAAAACCTAGAGGAAGCAGCGGATTCGGATTTGATCCAATTTTTGAGCCTGATGAAGAGCCTGAAAGAACGTTTGGCGAAATGTCCGTTGAAGAGAAGAACAGGTTCTCGCATAGGGCAAAGGCTTTAAGAAAATTTGCCCAATGGTATAAGAACTATGTGCCTTCAGCTTCTAATTGAATCATAAAAACCAAAAAGTATATTTTCCACTTTAAAAATGATGAATCGATGATTGAGGTTGATGATAAATGCCGATACTGGATCCATTTAAAAGAAGCTTAGCTCAGAGGAAAAGGCTTTACATGAAAATATGTAGGGAATGCGGTGCTAGAAATGCGCCGACAGCTAAGAAATGCAGGAAATGTAGAAGTAAAAATCTTAGATGGAAGAAGCGGGAGAGAGTTCGATAAACTAGCTGGTTTGTTGGGGCGACTCAAGATTAAGAATTATTTCGATGGGGCAATTTGGCGGAATATTCATTTTCTTCTTCCATGAATCTCCAATCGCTATCATAGCGAAGAGTCCAGCGATATCAGCCTTCGCCTTGCGAACAATATTTAATAACGCGTTTTGGGTTTCACCGCTCTTTATTACATCATCAACTATTAAAACGCTGTCGCGTTTTTTAATCGCGTCCTTTGGAACATAAAGAGTTATAGTGTATCCTGAATTGTTTAAAACGTAGGTTTCCTCAATAAATGATGAGACTCCAACCTCCTTATTTTGTTTTGCGATAACAACGTTTACGCCAAGCGCGTTGGCAACCATTGTTGCAAGCGGAACCCCATCAACCGCGGCTGTCAGAACTTTAGTCACCCTCTTTCCAGCAAATCTTGTTATAGCGTAATTTGCAGCCTGCCTTAAGAGAATTATGTCTCCGATAAGAAGGGTGTTATCAAAATATCCTTCACTATTAAACTTTAGTCTCCTCTTAAATTCGCTCTCTAACCCGATGATCTTTGATAAGGCCTCCCATAATTTACGCGCTCTCTCAATATTTGGTAGAACATGCCCCTTAGCATACCTACTTAGCACAGTTACCGGAAGATCCGTTTTCATAGATAATTCTCTGTAAGTGTAATATTTCTTCGCGGTTCGCAACAATTCAACCGTCGCTAAACGGAATTTTAAATCCTCCGCATGGGTCGAAGTTTTCATTCCATTAGACA
>CAYNMB010000021.1:9381-20753 GCA_964398235.1 uncultured Candidatus Bathyarchaeia archaeon
TTTTCATAAGACTTCGAAGCTAATTCTTACAAAAAAGGGCGCGAATATTTCCGCAAATGCTATAAGGGGAATGATTTAAGCCCAAATTCACGTTTAACCCAACATCGTTCCAACATTAAGCCTTTAGACTGTCAAAATAAATCTTCCACAAATATAAGCAAACTTAAAAGATATCTTTATAAGAGTGTTTATTGAGAGAAATTGAGATGAAGATTTGTCTCTATTTAATGA
Organism: uncultured Candidatus Bathyarchaeia archaeon; assembly: GCA_964398235.1. GTDB lineage: Archaea > Thermoproteota > Bathyarchaeia > Bathyarchaeales > DTEX01 > DTEX01. The sequence goes on from CAYNMB010000021.1 coordinate 9,613, forward strand.
ATCATCGTTAAAAAGAGGGCTTTCAGCAAGGTTGAGGAAAAAGGGTATAAGGGACCTTTATGAAGAACAGAAAAAGTTCAAAAAAGAAGAATCAGGTGAAAATCACTTATAGGCCGGTTAAAGAGATAGTTATACTTGATTTCTTCCAGTTTTCTAAAGACGCTTTAGATCAAATGTTTGCTCGATTAATACGGTCCGGTAAGCCGGTCATGGCGCAGTGGGCTGAAGGAGTTATTTTCGTCTATTTTCCTCTAGCACCTGAAACCGACACCCTAATGGAAAATTATCTTAATGGAAGGGTTTTCTGGAATTCCGTCAACTTCGCGTTGATGCCGAAGTATTCCCCATCCATTAAAGTTGGGGGTCTAGAAATTCCAGTATTAAATGTTTCAAATCATCCAATTCTCTCTGAAGTCGCCAGATGGTTGAAGAAGCAGGCTAAGCCGGAGATAAAAACTGAAGTCGCCATTGTGAAAAGAAGTCCCTCAATCTGAGGAAAAAGGCTAACAATCCATAGAAATTGATATAAAGATATTTTCAATAATATATTTTTAATCCTCTTAGGAGGAGAATTCGTTGTTTGGTTATGCTGGTAGAATTTTAAGGGTAAACTTGTCAACTGGAAAAACTTCGGTTGAACCATTAAAGGAGGAGATGGCGAAGAAATATATTGGCGGCATCGGTCTTGGCATACGCTTATTGATCGACAATTCTAAACCGGGAATAGATCCATTCAGTCCAGAGAATCCACTCATACTTACAACAGGACCGCTTAGCGGAACAGTTGCTCCAACAGGCGGCAATGGACATGCATTTGTCGCTAAATCTCCTTTAACCAACGCTGTTGGAGAAGCTAAGTCTCACGGCTTCTTTGGAGCAGAGCTTAAGAGAGCCGGCTACGACGCAGTTATTTTTCAAGGAAAGGCTGAGAAGCCTGTTTATGCTTGGATAGATGATGACAGCATTCAGCTAATGGATGCAAAACATTTGTGGGGCAAATCTCCCCAAGAAACCGAAGACATTATTAGAGAGGAGTTAGGCGACTACTATATTCGCGTCGCGGCTATCGGTCCAGCTGGAGAGAAGCTTTCACGCATCGCATGCATAATAAACGATAAGACTAGGGCTGCTGGGAGATGCGGTTTAGGCGCGGTTATGGGTTCAAAGAACCTTAAGGCGGTGGCTGTTAGAGGAACAAAGGATGTGAATGTCGCCAAGCCTGATGAATTTTTGGAGTTTGTTCGAACCCTGCATGAACGGATGAAGGGGCCGGCGACAACCAAGTATAGAACCCTTGGAACACCGCAAAACGTTTTGGTTCACAATTCCTTGGGATGCTTGCCAACAAGAAACTTTACGAACACCGTTTTCGAGGGCGCTGAGAAGGTTAGCGGCGAGTATTTGAATCAACGCTTCGTGGAGAAAATTGTCGGATGCTCTTCCTGTGCAATGCGTTGCGAACATATCGCCGTTGTTTCCGAGGGGCCATATAAGGGAGCTATGGCTAGGGTTGAATATGAACCTCTTTGGGCTTTTGGACCGCACTGCGGGATAGATAGATTAGACGCCGTGATTAAGGCGATAGAATTATGCAATTATTATGGCATGGACAGCATATCGGCTGGCAACATTATTGGCTTCGCAATGGATTGTTACGAGCATGGAATATTGACTAAAGAGGATACCGGCGGGCTGGATCTGAGATTTGGAAATGCCGAGGCCATGGTCACTCTCGTTGAAATGATGGGTAAACGTGAGGGACTAGGGGACATATTAGCTGAGGGCGTGAAGAGAGCTGCTGAGAAAATAGGGAAGGGCGCTGAAAATTATGCCAACCACATTAAAGGGCTTGAAATGACCGGCTATGACATAAGAAGCTTAAAGACGGCTGCAGTAGGTTATGCAGTGTCCTTCCGAGGGGCAGATCACAACAGGCATGGAGCATACGCGCTCGACATATCTGGAAAAACAAATAGATTCAAATATGAGAAGGGAAGAGCTAAATTGGTTATCGATATAGAGGACTTGTATACGATAATTGATTCATTAATGGTCTGCAAATTCTCGAGAGGAGTCTATAAGGGATTTGATGAACTAGCTTACTACTACACCATTGTCACGGGAATCGAAATGACCGGTGAGGAGCTCAGAAGAACCGGTGAGAGAATAAATAATCTGGCGAGACTTTATAATATTAGAGAGGGCTTCACCAGAAAAGATGATCATCTGCCAATTAAAGTTATGACGACGCCGGTGCCGGATGAAACCGTTTCGAAAGGATGCCACATTACGCAGGAGGAATTAGATTTTATGCTGGACGACTACTATGAAAACCGCGGCTGGACTAGGGATGGAGTTCCAACACTAGAGAAGATTAAGGAGCTTGGTCTAGAAGATCTTGCCTACATAGTTGAAGGTAAGGTTTAATAACGGCGCCTAACCATTGAATTAAAAATGGGGAAGAGGGGAAGTAATTTGGCACATATTCATGCAAGAAAATTCATTTCATGTGACCCGGATAAATGTGTCGGATGCAGCGTATGCGAGTACATATGCTCCTATGAGAAGGAGAAGGCATTCAATCCATTAAAGTCACGTATAAGGGTTGTGCGATTAACTCCGCTTGTGAATATGGCTATTGCTTGTCGATTATGCGAAGACGCACCCTGCGTGGCGGCGTGTCCACGGGATGCTTTAACACAGTCTGAGGAAAACGGCGTGATAATAGTTGATGAAGATAAATGTAATGGTTGCGGATGGTGCATTGAAGCATGCGACTACGGTGCAATTATGCTTCATCCAGACAATAAAGTTGTCTTTGTATGCGATACATGTGATGGAGAACCCAAATGTGTGGAATGGTGTCCTGAAGAAGCCCTAAGCTTAATAACTAAGGATGTTTTGGCGCAGAAATCAAGAATCTCAGCCATGAAGAAACTCTTTTATGAAGTTCTGAAAACCTAAATCCACTAAAAACACCATTTTTTCAACTTTATTTTTTTAAAAAAGTTTAGATGTTTAGTTAACTCGAATAATCTCTATTATGCGTCGTTTTTCCAGTCTCTTTAAGGCATCAAAGAATTCGCTTCTTTGTTTCCCTTTTAAGTCGAGATGCCGCGTCATTTCCTCTATCGACGACTTGGGTGAACCATATCTCATCAAGTGCTTCTGAAGATAATTCACAATCAGCCGCTCAATTTTACCACATTTCCAAGTTGTATTCCTAACGAGGACCACAACAGCCTTAAGTATTTTTTGTCTTTCTTTTTCAGATTTGCGCGCCATTTTCATCCTTAAGCTAATTTTTAAAATTTCATGTTGTAGGTATTTTATAATTTGCATAGTTTTTATATTTATATGTTTAGTTTACCATGAAGCTTAATACTATGCTTTCGTATTCTCGCAGTCCACCATTATCTTTATATTTTAACTGTGAAAAATGCTTTTGAAGGGGCGTGTTGACATGAAGATTGTGATTTTAGGTCCACCTGGTTCGGGGAAGGGAACTTATGCATCTAGGCTTAAGGATTTGCTTGGGATACCGCATATATCTACTGGCGACATGGTGCGTGAGGAGATAAGGGCTCAAACCGAGCTTGGAAAAATAATGAAGGCTTATAGTGAAAGGGGGGAGCTTGTTCCAGACGAAATAATCATTGATATGCTGGCTAAAAGGCTTAGTAAGCCGGATGCTCAGAGAGGCTTCATACTCGACGGTTTTCCAAGAACCTTAAAGCAGGCGGAATATCTGGAGAAGATTTCTGGAGTTGATCTCGTTATAAATTTGAATGTTCCAGACGAAATAATTATTCAGCGTTTATCTAACAGGCTTATATGTAAGCGATGTGGAGCCATATACAATAGGCTTACTCTGAAGCCCAAGGTTGATGGAATCTGCGATAAATGCGGTGGAGAACTTTATCAAAGAGAAGATGACAGACCGGAGGTTATTCAAGAGCGCTTAAACGTTTATCGAAGAGATACGAAGCCGCTCATAGAATACTATAGGGGGAAAGGAATCCTAAGAGATGTTTATTGCGAAAGTCTTACAACCACGCCTGAAGAAATGGTTGGGAAAATAATGGATATAATTCATAGAGAATTTAAATCATCTGAGGCGGCGGATAAACCCGCTTAATTTTTTAGTGTTCGAAACTTGGTTTATGAAATAGATACATTATAATATTATTATGGATAATTATTAATGGAGAGATAGTTATGGAGTATACTATGCCTTTGATAGGTGAAAAATTTCCTCAAATAGAGGTGAGAACCACAAAGGGCGTTATAAAGCTGCCAGATGATTATAGTGGAAAATGGTTTATTTTGTTCAGTCATCCGGCTGATTTCACACCCGTGTGCACAACGGAGTTTGTGGCTTTTCAGAAGAGATATGAGAAATTTAAGGAGCTAAATTGCGAGTTAATTGGGTTGAGCATTGATCAGGTGTTTGCTCATCTTAAGTGGGAGGAATGGATTAAGGAGAAATTGGGTGTTGAAATTCAGTTTCCGATAATTGCGGACAATACTGGATCGATCTCCGCGAGGTTAGGTATGCGTCATAAGCAGGCTGGCGGAGCGCAAACTGTAAGGGCAGTTTTCATTGTGGATCCGAAGGGAATCGTTAGAGCAATACTTTATTATCCAATGGAACTTGGCAGAAACATGGATGAGATTCTAAGAATGGTTAGGGCGCTTCAGATCGCTGATAAGGGATACGCCATTCCAGCAAATTGGCCGAACAATGAGATTATAGGAGATCACGTTATTGTTCCGCCAGCGGACACCGTAGATATGATAAAGAAGAGGAGAGAGGAAGAAAAAGCCGGAGAAATCGAATGCATTGATTGGTGGCTATGCCATAAAAAATTATCTACTGAATAAGCCCAGCTAAATTACCCATCATCCTCTTTTTTATTCATTATAATGTTGGAAAGATGGATTAAGGGGTTTTAGTTTTACAAATTATTTGCTTCCACCATATTTGGATGAGAGACTAGATTCTTGTCTTTCAAAATCTATCTCTTGAAATTCCATTCCCTAGTGGAGTATTTTTCCCTCTTAAGTTTCATGGCCAATTGCTCTTCAAATTCAGTTACTTTCCCCGGCACTAGGGTTATTCCAAACGTTTCCTCAAAACCTTTTATGAGAGAGTTTTTAAGCTCCTTGAAGCTGACTTCTCTTCCCAAGTAGTTCTTTAGGGATGTAACTCTCTCCTTAACGGATTTTATCATTTTATCACGTATTTTCTCGCTTGGAACCTTGAGCACCGTGAACATTAGCTCTGGATTCACGTCCCGTAATATTGTGCCATGTTGATGGACGACGTTCATCCCTCTTGTTTGAGCGTTTCCAGAAATTTTTTTATTTAAAACAACTATGTCGTTTATCGGCTTAAATTCCGCTGGAACTCCAAGAAGCCTTAAGCCTCTTACAAGCCCTAGGCATAGGGTTTCATATGTTTTCTGGAAATCTCGTGAGATCAGCGGGTGGCTTTCATCCACTATAATGCTGTAGGTTAATTCGCCGTCTCGGTCATGGTAAACTGCTCCACCGCCCGTTCTTCTTCTCACATAGTCGACTCCAAGCCTATCGCATGCTTCTATATCGACTTCTTCCTCCATGCTTTGGAAATATCCTATTGAAACCGCTGAGGGCTCCCATCTAAAGAAGCGTATCGTGTTTGGCACAAGCCCCCTAGACTTGGCGATGGCTATGGCCTCATCTAAAGCCATGTTGTAGAAGGCGTCTCTAAGCCCCGTGTCAAGCAGACGCCATTTTTCAACCATTCTTTCCACCAGCCTTCATTATACACTTCACAAAATCTTCTGGAGCAGCGCCCAGTAAGGTTACTTTCCTGCTTTCAATAAAGTTTTCTATGGCTTCAGTTATTTTTTCCTCGTCCAGCGGGCATCCAATGAGGGTTTTTTCAAGATCATCTATGAGCTCTTCTGGATGCATGAAGAAATCGCCCGTGATTTTTATCGCATCTATTCTATCATCCTTCATCCTGAGCTGAATTTTGATCAGTTTGCCGCCCTTAACCTTATGTTCAGCCCTAAGCATGAAAGATGCCTCCGTATGTAGCATATTTCTCTTTTTAAGGAAATAATTTTTGCTAACCTCTTGGTTTCCCGTCAAGATTTAGTAGAAAAGCTTTTGAATAAGGTTTTCATATAAAAAATGGCTTGAGAACAAGAAAGGTTGGGGTTTATGCATGCTAGAAATCTCAGAGAGAACAAGGAATCTCGGCACTGAAAACGCCTTCGTAGTTTTGAAGGAAGTTGAAGAACTTGTCAGGAAGGGTAGAAGCATAGTGAACTTCTGCATCGGACAACCGGATTTCGATACACCTGAGCATATAAAGGAGGGGGCGATAAAGGCTATAAGGGAGGGTAAAACCGGATATACGCCTTCCCCAGGCATACCGGAGCTTAGGGAGGCTGTCGCCGAGTATTTCTCTGAAACTAGAGGTATTGATGTTAAGCCTGAGTGGGTTGTCATAGCCTGCGGCGCTAAGCCCTTCATAGGCTATACCATACTCTCCGTCACGGATTACGGTAAAGGGCATGAGGTGATTTACCCTAATCCAGGATTCCCTATCTATGAGTCGCTTATACGGGCTTATGGAGCAGTTCCAGTTCCGATACCGCTTCTTGAAAGCAGAGGCTTCAGCATGGATGTGGACTATTTGGAGAAGGTTGTGAACGAGAAGACTAGGCTGCTTATATTGAATTCGCCGCATAATCCAACCGGCAGTATGCTGGATAAGAAGACTTTGGAGCGGATAGCTGAAATCGTTAGACGATACGACAACTTATGGGTTTTCTCGGATGAAATATACTCTAGGATAGTTTATGATGGAGAATTCATGAGCATTGCTTCGATAGATGGAATGCAGGAAAGAACAATAATTGTTGACGGAGTATCTAAAACATATGCCATGACCGGCTGGAGAATAGGTTTTGCCGCAAACGAGAAGCTTGCAAAACATCTTGCACGCTGGGTGACAAACACCGAATCATGCGCTCCGCATCCAAACCAATATGCGGCATTAACGGCTCTCACAGGCCCTCAGGACGACACGAAGAGGATGGTTGAATGTTTTAGGAGGAGACGCGACATAATTGTTGAGGGCTTAAATTCGATAGAGGGGATTAAGTGCCTGAAGCCTAAAGGCGCCTTCTACGCATGGCCGAATGTTACTGAGGCATGTAGGTTGGTTGGCGCCAAGGATTCCGAGGAGTTTAGGGCTAGGCTTCTCTATGAAGCCGGCGTAGCTGTTCTTTCAGACATACATTTTGGACATAAAAATGAGGGCGAGGGCGAACACATAAGGTTCTCTTATGCAACGTCAGAAGAAAATATTAGGATAGGGCTTGAAAGAATCAAGGCTTTCATAGAGGAAAACAAAATTTAAAGCCTTTATCCCACACATTTTTATTTAGATTGATTCAGATTTAATCATGCTTTTGATTTCATTTTCTCTTTGAAGTGATAGAACGCAAACGTGGGAAGCCATCCTAAAAGAACCGTGATTGTTGCCGGGAAGCCGGCGATCCTTAGCGGCATATTAAGCATTAAAAGATTGAATAGGAAGAAGCCTAGGCTTATTGTTATCGCCGAGACCACGCCGGCTTTACGCCCATACTTTGATGTTGTTTGAATCGATAAAAGCCCCGAGAGAAAGATGTCGCCTACGCCGAGGGCTATCGGTTTCAGCGATGGAAACGTTGGGAGAATAAGGGCGACCGGCAAATATAGGCCCACCATTTTAACGGCGGCTTTAATCATTTGACCGGTCCATAAAACTTGGATTACATCCATCAGGGTTAGCAGGGTGGCGAAGAGCAATGTAACCTTCCATGGGAAAACATAGCTCATAACAACGATTGTCATTATTGCGAAAAATGTTGCGAAAACGCTTAGAACATAAATGTTTTTTATTAGGAGATAGTTGAGTAGATAGGTTGCTATAAATATTATGGGTGGGAAAACTGCTAACAGCCATTTATCGGAGATTATGTAGATGAAGACGAATAGCATGTAGGAGTAGGCGAATATGAAGAGAATCTGGAGGGCGTAGCTTGGCATGAAGACCACTAAAGTAACCATTACACCCATCACGAAAACCATTACAACTGCTTCACGCATGCTGAATTTCCTGCTTCCGAAAACCCTCTTCATTTTCTCCTCAAATTTTCTGTAGAGAAAAAGAGATGAGAATATTATTGAGAAGATTAGGATGGGAGTTAAAAAATCAATGTTCATTAATTTTTCTCTCCAAAATTAGAGGACGAAAAGTTATGCGGAGTCTTTTTCCCTTAAGCTGGAGTGGATCATGGGGTCCTCCATTATTTTCGGTATGTATTCGATTAAGTCTGTGGCAACCATGTGATAGCCTTTCTCGGCGGCAACCATATCTCCGGATGCACCGTTAATGAAGGCTCCTGCAACGGCGGCTTCGAACGGATCTACTCCCTGCGCCATTAATGCCGCAACTATGCCTGATAAAACATCGCCTGTTCCACCAACCGTCATCCCGGGGTTTCCGGTGAAGTTAAGTTTAACTCTAAATCCATCCGAAATTATATCTATGTGAGACTTTAATAGGATGGTGGCATTGAGTTTCTCAGCGTTTTTTCTAACATGCTCAGCTCTCTCTTCTAGGCTTTTTGGCAGATTTTCTCCGGTTAGTATTTTGTATTCGCCTGCGTGGGGAGTTAGGACGGTTGGGGTTTCAAGCCTATGTTTGAAGTCTGCAAATGCCTTTAGTCCATCGGCGTCTAGCAGCATTGGAATCCTCTTTTCTTCAGCTAGGCTCACTATTTCTTTAACAGCCTCCACCGTATCTTTATGTAAGCCTAACCCCGGACCCATTGCCAACGCAGTTACTCTATCCAAGTATCTTCTTATCGTGGAGACGTTATGGATGCTTAAGTATTCACCTTCAAGCTTAAGCGTTATTAGGTTCGGAGACATTGATGATATGGTGTAGGCTGTTTCATGGGGCGCAGCAACATAAACTAGGTCCACGCCTGTTCTTAAGGCCGCTAGGGCAGTTAGGGCGGGGGCGCCGGTGAAGGTTTCGCTGCCGCCGACGACGAGTAGTCTACCGAAGTCTCCTTTATGGGCTTCAGGGGCTCTAGGCTTCACAACCATTCTAACGTCTCCTGGTCCAGCGAATTTTTCTACTTCCGGGGGGATACCTATGCTTTTGACAACCAGTTCGCCAACATATTCCTTGGCTTTAATTAAGCCTGGCTTAGCTTTATGGAATGTGATGGTTAGATGGGCTTTCACGGCTTCGCCTAGAACTACGCCGGTATCCGCATCTATTCCGGTTGGAACGTCGACTGCAACTCGATAGGCGCTGGATTCATTTATCCTTCTTATTAGCTGGGCTATTGGTGGGCGAGGCGGGGTTTTCAGCCCTATTCCAAGCAGAGCGTCTACAATGACCTGCGCCTCTATATTTGGGATTAGAGATGAATCATGTACTTCATGCGTGGTTACTGACATGTGGAGGGATTTTAGGGCCCTCCAATTCTTTTTTGCCTGCTTGTTAACTATGTCTGATGGTTTTCCAGCCAAGATTACTTCGACTTTAAAGCCTCTGCAGGCTAGGTGTCTGGCTGCAACGAAGCCGTCTCCGCCGTTTCCCCCTAGCCCACAGAAGACTGCGACTTTTGTTTCTTGGGGTTTGAAGCGCCATGATATTTCGTCGGCAACGCTTCTGCCAGCGTTTTCCATGAGTTGAAGCCTTGATATGCCGAAGTATTCGGCGTTTAGGTCGAGGGCTCTCATCTCTTTACTTGTTATTGATTCTTTAAGCAAGTTTTACACCGCCGGAATTCATAGGTCTAGGATTCAAAAGATTTTTTAAGTGTTTAAGCATATTAATTTTCGGGGATCAATCTATGCCAATAGCGTTTGTTTTGATTAATGCGGAGATAGGTTCGGAAAGTGAGGTTTTAAATGAGCTCAAGAAGATTGAGGGAGTTGAGGAGGCATACAGCGTTTACGGCGTCTACGACATTATAGCGAAAGTGAAGGCGGATTCAATGGAGAAGCTTAAAGATATCGTCGCCTGGCGTATACGTAAGCTTAATAAGGTTAGATCAACGCTTACGATGATTGTTATTGAAAAAATGCAGAAATAAAATGGATTCTTCATTAAACCTAACAGATCATGATTGAATGCAATACATTATTTTTTGATGAATAAATGTATAGGAATCGTTATCTTCAGATGCTGAAACCAAAAGACGAGCTTTATGGATAAGGGCTGATTGATGGAGGGTATGCCTAGTTGAGGCTTCAATTTGGGGTTCACGCCCCAATACATGGAATATATGGCTATAGGGATTTTCTGGAGCTGGCTGTTTTAGCCGATGAGCTGGGTTTCGATTGGCTTACGGTTGGAGATCACTTCTTTCTTCCAGCCAGAGAATACTTGATGATTGGGGCTGATCCTTCTAAGCCGAATAAATTGGATGCTTGGTCGGTGTTGGCTGCCGTTGCGGCTAGGACGGAGCGGATTAAGGTTGGCACCCGGGTTTCGCCGATACCCTTCTATCTGCCAGCTAGGCTGGCTAAAATAGTGGCTACCGTTGACGTGATTTCTGGAGGCAGGGTGATTTTTGGCGTTGGAGCCGGTCGATTTAAGGGTGAGGCTGTGGCCTATGGGGTTGGATGGTGGAGTCATAGGGAACGTATAGAAAGGATGCTTGAGGGATTGGAGATAATATTGGATTTGTGGCTTAAGGACAGGGTTACGTTTAAGGGGAAATATTATCAGGTTTTGAATGCTCCTCTTTGGCCTAAGCCCATTCAGAAGCCTCATCCTCCAATATGGTTCGGCGGCTCCTCAGACGCCATAGTTGAGGCTGCCGTTAAATATGGGGAGGGAATTTTCCCGGTGGCTGACATGCCGCTGGAGAAGCTTAAAGAACTTTTGCAGCGGATTAGGAGGGTTGAGAAAAGGTTTTCTAGAGATAAGCCCGTTGCGCTTGCCCCAGCGATCACCCCCTATGGCTTGGGAGATAAATCCGAGTGGATTAGGAGGATAGAGCAGCATGCGGAAGCTGGAGCCAAAATAATTTTATTGGATTTCACGGTGAAGCGCGCGCTTCCGCCCA
>CAYNMB010000022.1:0-7770 GCA_964398235.1 uncultured Candidatus Bathyarchaeia archaeon
GCTAGTAGAAGCGTTATGAAGGAAGTTAAGGGTATGAGCACGTTGTCGTCTATCGGTTTGATTTCAAAGTGCTCGATAAAAGACGCTACGGCTCCAGCAAACATTCCCGCAAGACCCATTATTGCGCCAATTGGAATTGAAAAAAGCGCCATCGCCAAATTCCCCCACCAAGACTTCGTTCTTCTCCCGTAAATCATGTTTCTTACGACTCCGGTTACAGCGTCTCCAATCGACATAAAGAGGATGGGTAAAACCCCTATGCGGAAATCTCCGCCTGTCAGTATCCAGCCTAATGATATGGTTATGCCCCACATTATACAGAATGATACTTCATACGTGTTGTCTCTAGTTTGAAACCAGTACATTAACCTATTATTTTTATGGAGGGAGAAGAGAAGGATTGCTAGAATAATGCTCATTAAAAGCGGCAAAACGAAGCTCCTATACACTATTGGAACTATTAACGCGCATAATCCTCCAGCTAACACATGCACTATCTTCCTATTGTAGTAAACTACAACATTAGGCTTCATTCCCTGCTTTATCAGCAGATTATACACTTTTTTAGTTAGAAATGTAACCACAAATACGACCCAAGAAAACAGTAGGAAGGTTACAGCTAGCTCATCCACATGCAGCATATCTCTATATTTTTAATCTAGATCTTATTAACATTTATGCAATAAAGGTGATTTTTACAAGAATATCTCTTACTATTTTTCAATAAAATCAGCCATTTTTTATAAGGAATTATTTCCTGCTAGGAAGCTGTTTCATTCAATAACGCCGTTACATAAATGCCTCTTCGATCTCTAATGGTAAGCGTTAAAACGTAATTAGAGGGTAGTGTTTGATTTATGTAGGCTACGTATCTTCCAGCACCCCAATATTCTAGGTCGCTTAGATTCCCCTGAAGGTCATTAATATATATGGAAATGCTCTCATTGTTCAGATAATTCACCCAACCCTCCTCATTGAAGCAGGTAAAATTTATGGAGGTTTCACTTGAGGTTGATTCCACTGCCGTTATATTAACGGCTAAAAAGCTTATGTAATAATTTTTCCATCCGTAAAAGCCATATTTAATTGCGTCAAGGCTTATTGAAGCATAGGCTGCTGATAAACCGAAAGCATTGTTCCAGCTGCAATTGAAGAAATGTCCTTCAGCTATAAGTAGGCTCGGTATATAAACATCCTTCTCCACAACGTCGCCGTCATACACTAGCCTAATTTTGTAGTATGAGGCTGAAACTATCTCCACATTTTCTGAAGCTGAAGTTATGTTTAGTCTTAAACCCAAGCCGCCATGACCTAAAATGAAGGCTAATTTCCAATACTCTAATTTCGCTTTCGCCTTATTTTCTGAGAGCGTTAGATTACTTGTTAGCCGATATTCTTGGGTAAAATTCGCCAATGAGACTGAAAGCATTCTAGGGAAATCTCCATCAGCGTTAAAAATCACGTAGCGCCAATCGCTTTCTTCAACCTTCTTCGGAAAAATCAGCATTCTATAGGCTAGGAGAGCTGAAACTATGATGATGGTGCTAAGCACCAATGCAAATATGACTGGAAGCTGACCTCCTTTATCGTTCATGGCTAGCCGCCTTTGCTTCTAGAAAGCGTTAATATTGCTAGGTAGACGGATCCATCTCGGGATGTGAAAACATACATTGCTGAAGATGACTCCACTATTTCGTTAATGTTCTCGGCTTGAATATTTGTTATAGGCGTTTTGTTCACTCTTTCAAAAGTGATCTCCGTTTCATTTTGCAGAGTTATCTTATAGATGGTTAAGTTGAAGTATATGGTTGGAGGTAGCATAGTGTTTAAAACCCAGAATAAATCATTTTCCCACGGAGAACTCGAATTTAGCTGCATGTTTAATAAAACTTTATCAGCGATGTTAAACAGCGTGTTGAAAGCTAATTCCTCTAGGTTCTCTCTTTCATAGGTGATCCAGAACCTAGGTATACGTTGAATATTCACGGCTATCGCCATTGAACCGATTATTAAAATAGCAGCTATCAAAGCCTCAATTATTCTGAATTGGCCGCGTCTCTTCATTTAATTAATCCTCTTCAACGATTCTCCAGAGGGTGAGGTCAAAATAGTATAGAAAACCGGAAACCTTCACGATTCTCCTAATATGGGCTCCCCTAGCAACTAGGCTTGAAGCTAAGGGCGATAAATCTAGGTTGAGTTCATTGTAGGCTCTACGTGCAACAACAACCCTATATCTGCCCCTATTCTTTATGGTGAAAACAATCATGACTGCTTCATTTTCAAGCTCATTTAATTCAAACTTATAGTATGGTCTAGCTGATCCCGGAGGAGTTATGGGCAACAGTTTTCCCTCAAAAAGCATGGTTTTCTCCAACCCGGTTGGTGTAACTAGAAGTGCCGCTGGATATGGAAAGATTGCTCCCCCTCCGGGATTCTTCGGCTTACCTTTTTTGGTTTTGGATGAATTAGTGTCTTCAAGCTCCGTTTCGTTTAAATGTCCAACATAGAGCGCGTTTCCAATGATTACCCCATAGAGCTCTTCCTCCTCATCTATGTGGCTGAAAACCGATCTAATTCCATAAAAGTCTACGTATATTATTATTAGCGAGCCTATCTCCTCTTCTTGAAGTTGACTGAACGTCAATGTTGCTTTTCCATTATAGTCTGTTGTAGCCTCCGCATCATCTTCAATGTAGGTTACAATGGTTTTGCTAGGTGTATGATTCACGTAGGCTGTTACGCGTATGGCTGTAATATTCGCGTTAGTTACGGGTAAATCTTCATGGGTTGTCACGGTTACTTCATAAATGTCGTTTGAAATCTGCTGAACCGATACATTCAATACCGGCGTAAGCCTTATAGATAAACCGTATTTCCCATATATGCCCAAAAGCTTAGAAACATTTTCTAAGTCTATCTGCTCCTTTTCCGTAATCTCATTTATACTGCTTTCACACAGCCTTATCAACTTGTTAATATCCAGTTCATAGGGTTCTCCTCCATCGAGGGCTAAGCCAATCGCCTTTATGTCGGATGAAGAGTTTGCAGTCACCCCCCAGTCCGCCGGGTCACCGGGGTTCAAGAGCAGCTGATTAGCTATTTTTTCCGCCTCAGTTTGAAGATGACTTTCAGATAAATAGGTTGTCCTCTGTAAAGCCATGGGAATCAAGGTTGAAACGGTTAGCGATACCAGTAGGACCACCAGAATAGCCGCGACCAAATATTCTATTGACTCATTCAACTTTTCATCATCCCTATCCCTATTCTTATCGTATTATTTTCCTTAAACGCCCACACCACAGGGTTGCTGACACCGCTTAAAATTTCATATGAATAGGTGATTGTATGACCCCCGGATTGAAGAGAACCTCCACCCGTCTCCAAAATTATCTTTGTGGAGGTTTCATTTATAGGTATCTCTGAAGAGAATGTGCCCAGCCAGCTCCAATCCGGTATTTCAACCAACACTCTATAAATCCCCTCTTCGGCTGAAAGTTTAATTTTATATCCCTCATTAAGAATGTTGGTTGGTATGTCAAGAGTTTTTATAAGGAGAATGTTCTCTGCATTTGTTTTTAAAGCAATGTTCGTTAATTCAACTAGGTTACGCGCCACCCTATGAGAGATTTCCCTAGCTAAAAATTTGGCAACCCTCTGAGTGTTCAAAACCTGTATGTCATTAACGAAATATGCTGAAACTAATACCAGAATAAGTAGGGCTGAAAAGGATATTACATGGGCTACTGAAGAAGGCATGGCTTGCGGCTCCCCCTAGACGGTTGCCACCTCCACGGTTGCCAAAACAACATATATCAAGCATCGTGAATCTACCTGCACCCAATCGGCTTCAACTCCATTAACTATAAGATGTATTTTCTCGGCAGCCTCTGACAAATATGAATCTACGGAAAAGGGTTTTCCATAAACCCTAACGTTTAGGCTTCCTGACCCAAAGGTTGCCCCTATAGTCATCCTGAAGAAAATGAGCTGATACACGGTGACATTGTATCCTCTGCTTTCAAGATATCTTGTTCCGGACTCCACCAATCGAATGCTTTCTCCTCGAAGCCATATGGTTGGATAGCCGTTCTCATCCAATTCGGTATAGATGGAAACTACGGGGGATGCTTCACCAACTACTATGGAGACTTCTCCTCCCCTTACATATTCCTCAGTTACTGGGAATGATGTTCTGCTTCTATATCTTAGACCGGATGTATGTGTGTCGATAAGCGTTATGTTTTCGGCGCTTGTTTCCAACATCACTTTAATGCGTGTAGAATTTTTTAAGAAGTCGAGTCCTCCATACCTACAGTTAAACTTAACATAGCTTGAAGAATACATTTTGCTTCCAACCTCTTCGATTATGTCCGCCAATTCAATCATGGATTCTTTAGCCGCCTCATACTCCGCCTTCGCCGCTTGGATTCCTATCATCCAAGTTGCTACGCTTGCTGAAATTATGGTGATGATTAATATTGTCGCCGCTATTATTAGGGAGCTTAGTACCTCAGATCCCCTATTATCCCTTATCAATTCCTTCATAGACTTCTTCCGCATTTTCATCCACCTATTCCCATAAAGCCGCTTGCCTCTATCATTGGGCTTACGAAGAATGCCAGTAGTGTTGTGGCAACTAAAAGCGTTGCGTGAAGGAAGCCGCTTGAAACTCTACCGTTACTTATTTTGCCGGCTGTTAAGCCGAGCACATACATCTGTAGCGGTAGGGGAGTCATGAGGGTTTTCGCCAGCATCACCATGGGGAGAGATGTGCCCGCTATTGCCAGCATATCGTTCATGAGCGAGAGAAATAGGATGCTGACTACGATTAGTAGAATTGCGCCTAAATATGGCACGAAAAGTAGTGGTCTCAGAAGAGCTTTTCTCTCCTTCTCTATGAGCATGGATGTCTCTGAGAATTTAGCCATCACTTCAAGGGTTTCAGCCGTGCCTCCGCCGACCTCTATGGTGTCTACAAGCAGAAAAAGGTTTGTTGAAATAAGCCAGTTGTTTATATCTTCCGATATCTCCCCATAGATTTTGCTTAGGGGTAATCCCCATCCTAGCCCCCTACTTATCCTTTTTAAAATTTTATTGAATTCCCCATACTCCCTGTTTGAAAGAAGCATCAAACACTTTTCCGGCGTTAGTCCACTCTTTCTCGTTTCAACAAGATCTCTCAGAAAATTTGTTAGTCCAGCGCTGTAGGCGCTTTCCTTTCTTGACTGCATCATTTCATATATGGTTGCTGGCAGGGTTCCAGCTATTAGACATAGGCTTAACAATATGGCTGGCGTGAAACCCCTGTTGCCAAGATAGGTTATAGCTATGCTCTCAACCCATTCTACAAGTGGAGTCAATTGTGGAATGGGTTGCATATTAAATGCGCATGGCATAACCGCGCCCAAAATTATTAAACCCATGACTGGCGAAGCCGCTGCTATGACTATATATCTGTTGAAAATTTTTTCCGGATAGCTTATTTGACTCGTATCCGCCAAATATATGAATACTCCATTTAAAACTGGCATAAGCACGAATGCAAAGAGAAAGAATGTTTCCGGAGACATGCCTGCGCCTAGAAACCCGCCCATCGAAATCGACACTATGAAGAATAAGTATAGTCCTACGCCGCCGAGGGATATGATCGTCATGCATGCCTCCATCAGTAAGCTTAATCTGTCGGCTACGCTTTTAACCCTAGAGAGCATTTCGTTGAAGAGAAGCTCGGTTTTCCGGTATACGTAGTCAGCTACGTCTCCTCCGCTTCTTAGGGTTGAAATGTATCCTAAAACAAGCTCCTTAAAGCCTTTAACATTTAGGGTGTTAGCGAATCTCCCTAGGGTGAAGAGGGGGTTTGGGCTCTTAGTCATTGTCGTAGCCTCAAGCTTAGACACGTATTTAGCCGTGTTTCTGAATATTGGGTTTCTTCGAAGTCTCCTAAGCCCCTCATAAAGGGAGAGCCCGCTTGAAACCATTATTGCAAGATAGGAGGCTACATATGGTAATTCAAGCTCGAATCCGTAGAGTTTGTTGTGGGCGGCAAGCACTGGAATAATGCTGCCTAGCAGAATTACTAGGAGCGGGGAGAAAATCATCAGCAATATGATTGGTGTAGGAAGAAACAGGAATATGTAAAGGAACGATGGTAGATTCAGCCCAAACATAACCGCCAAAACCAGATAAATTGATAGGGCGGCTGGTATAAGCATTAGTAGGGATATGAAGGCGAGAATGGAGGCATATGTGAATGGATGAATATTTGAGCCGGAAATTTCAAGCCATTTATCAAGCCATGGGAAAAGCGGCGCTATCTTCTCCCCTAGGAAGCCGAAATGATCATAGCAGAAGCTTCTAAGCCCCATCGCCTCCATCCCCATCGTGCAATGAAACCTCTATTGGTTTAACCTTGCCCATATAATATGCTCTTATAGCGGCTGAAACCTCCCTATGAGACATAACCCTTCTCTCGATCAAGTTCTCTAAGTATTCCGCCCTCCTCCTCATTTCTGAAAGCACATCATCAAAGGTTAAACCAGTTTTCTTACTTATTTTCTCAAGTAAAATGCTTTTTTCAAAGAATGTTTGAAAAACATCCTTATCCGGTAGCCATCTAGCCATAACCCGATATTTCCCATTCTCATCTAGTTCCCATATTGTTCTCACTCTTCTTACAGCTTTATGAGCGCCCTTTATGGAGGTTGTTGTCCTCTCCATATGAAGCCACGCATTCATCAACGGTAGATATATGGTCGATATGTTCATTGGCGGCGAAGTAAGCCTCTTTATAGCATAATCTAGGCTGTCCGCATGCATCGTTGACATCCCGCCATGCCCAGTCGCTAACGCCTGAAATAGCACATATGCTTCCTCACCCCTAATCTCGCCGACTATCAAGTAATCCGGCCTATAGCGCAGTGAAGTCTTCACAAGATCGAAAAGGGTTACCGACGTGGCTCTTGTACCAGTGAAGCCGAACTCCTCCCTGCTTATGAATGGAACCCAGTTTTCATGCGAAATATTCATTTCCGCCGTTTCTTCAACCGTCACGATCTTGACTTCAGGTCTTATCAGGCTGAGTATCGCATTCAGCATCGTTGTTTTTCCGGCTCCTGTTCCACCCAGAACCATTATACTCATCTTGTTTTCTACGAGAATCCAAAGATACGCCGCCATCTCCTTATTTATTGTCCCCATCGAAATTAACTCGGTTATTGAAAACGGATTCTCCCTAAATTTCCTTATACAGAAGGTGCTTCCAAAATTTGATACTTCACGCATAAATGTTGCTGCAAGCCTATGTTTCCCAGGCAATGTTGCATCTAGGATTGGATGCGCGCTTGAAATATGTTTTCCAGCCTGATGAGCCAATCTTATTATAAAATCGTCTAAGACATCCTCCTTCAGAAAAACAATGTTTGTTGGCAAGCTTTCATAGTATCTATGATATACGTAGATTGGCATGTTAATGCCGTTGCATGATATATCCTCAATGTTTGGGTCAAGCATTATGGGATGTATGTGGCTGAAGCCCACAAGCTCCCTAACAACATAGTAGAGTATCTTTCCCTTGGATTCCTCTGAGGCAGGTTTCAGCCTCTTATAGCGATTCATCAGCGATTCAGCGGCTGAGATAACATATTTTTCTCTATCAACATTCTCTGTAGGCGGATCCAGCTCCCGCTCCATGAAAGACATCAGCTTCTCAAAGAGAACTCTCTCCTCGGCATCCAATCTTTCCTCCATAACATAGTATTTTCTTTTCCC
>CAYNMB010000022.1:7870-12784 GCA_964398235.1 uncultured Candidatus Bathyarchaeia archaeon
TTTGGCAGCGTTATCGCCAAATATCTTTCTTGCCCACTGCCTAATACTATGTTTACGGAAACCGGGATGGTTGCATTTCCAAAATCAGCTGACGTCGGCTTCTGATCAAGCGACTTATAATTGGCGTAATAGCCGCCGCTTTTAACGTTTGAGATGGACACTCCATTGAACAGTATGTCATCTATGGTTGCTGCCGCCGACCCCGTATTCTTAATCTTCAACGTAATCTCCCAATATCTCTGAGAAGCATTCCATACAGCATTCACATTCAATATTTCTATTTGCTCATATCTCATGAATAGTTCTGATATGTAACCCATCAAATATGTAATCAAAATGGCGACTAAAACAATCGCAGCCACTAGGACAATGGAGCTCAAACCACGCCTGCCAAAAAGCCCTCCGTGCTTTGCCACCTTTAGCCTCTCCAAAAAATGTTTAGGTAACAAGTAAATAAATATATGAAGCCTTTATTGGCTAAAATATGTATCAAATAATCTTCCTCCGAGAATCATTTATTTGAGGGAGCCAAATATTTTAGATGGCTTCCCCATATGGGATCCGGTCCCCTCTCTTTCATCAGTTTTTCAACAGCGTCTTTAAATTCTATTTTATCTTCATATACGGTTTTTAGAAGTAATAGCGTAATTTCATCCGTGTAATCTAAATCTACATAGCCGTCCCATGCAATAATGGCTTTAACGCCTCTGTCAAATAGGTTTTGAATAGTGGTTTCTCCGTCTGTTCCATTACAACCCATCAAAATAATGACTGCTCCCCTAAGGCTTTCTCTCTCATTTTTGTATCCGAGGGTATCCGCCCTTAGCGCGAAGTAGGATTCATTGTCAAATGTGATGGCTTGTCTCACAATTGGCCCCCACTCATCTCCAAACCTACTTATTTCACTTTCGTTATAGGGTTCGGCACTGAAAATATAGAGGAGTCTAAACTCCTCCTCTACTGCACTATGTAATCGCAGAATGATGAGACCGTATCCAGCCAAGTTTTCAAGGAGATCAATTGTTACTTCGCTACCTTTATAGATGTCCAATTTCAACCCGCTTCTATTCAAAACATCTTTAACGCCTGCTATGAAGTCTGGATTAGGCTTAGTTAATCCTATGCCGTCAACTAAAACAGCCCTAGATGGATCGGCGGCTGGAGGAGAAGGTTGAGGCTGCCAAAAATATGCCCCTACAAAAACAATTAAAGCGCCACATAGACATAAAAGAGCTATCAGAAAAATTGGTGAACGTAGATGCATATGTTCCTTATTTTTCCTTTTAACTCTGCCTTTTCTCCCCATCTGAAGTATCCTCTAAAATCCGCCTATAATTAAAAACCATTTAAATATAATGTTCAATCAATCTTTCTTCACGCTATAAGTTCATGTAGTGATCCAGCAATTTTCCAACATGAACCCTTAAATCTAATTTCAGATCCGCTGAGCGCATCTTCGCCATCTCCGCGCTTTTATCCCATGATCTGCACTGCAAGCATCGAGATATTAATGCTATTTCAGCCCTCTTATCCAATGAAGCCCTATGCTTACCGGAGCTCATGAAATGTGATATCAAAATTTCTTTGACTGCGTCGCATGTCCCCTCATAAACTAGGTTGCCTCGAACATAGCTTATAAGCCTCTCCTTTTGAGCTTGGGTTAATTGAGGCTTTCTTAAAGCATCCCATTTATCTATGCTCAATAGCTGGGAGACAACCTCTGGCTCAAGATTAAAATATGTGTCTGGAAGAGAATTTAAGAATCTTATCTTAAATTCCATGTAGAGTTCTCTTACTAAGCCTTCAGCCTTCTCGTTAAGTGGTTTAACAACAGCCACGCTATATTCGCCTGAAACAACATTTCTCATGGGGCTTATATGTAGTGGTATGAAGCCGTTTTTAAGCCAAAAATTAAGCAGTCTCCTATCAGTTCCGAAGCTTGCGCCAACCCAATCAAAACCGCGGCCGCTCGCCTCCTCACATATTTTTTTCAGAAGCAAGCTTCCAATACCCCTATCAACTAAATCTGGGTGAACTGCTATTCTAACTATCCTAAGCCCTTTAAGCTCAGCAAACTCTCTATAGGAGGGATAATACTTTAGTATGCATGAGGGAATCAGATTGCCGGAGGGTGGATTGCCTGAAAGAACGCAGTCAATTAATTCTTTAGACATTCTTCCCTCTTCAGCGATATGTAATCCTGCAACTATTTCCCCAGACCTTGTAATCATTGCTCTAGCCAGGTGGTGCGGTGCATCGCCTAAAATTAGTAGGTCGTCGGGTCTATTTCTATAGTGTGCGAGTACATAGATTCCTATGAGTTCCCTAAGTTTTTCCTCTTCTTTCATGAACAGCTGGTCTAAATCTATCTTCTCATATATGCATTCCCTAGCCCTTATCTTATCAGCTTTTGCTCCAACATCCGCTGGTTCAGCGTCGAGAAGAAGAGCGCTATAAAGCCATTTTTCAACGGGGTCTTCAGGAGCATATCTTATAGGTTCCTTCAATTCAATTCTAGAAAGATTAATGTCTTTATCTTGTTCAAGCGCTCTTAGAAACCTAAGTGAAAAGCCTCTGCCAGCTCCCTCATAACCATGTATGGTTGATGCAAAAACTATTTTCCGATATCTCCCCGTAAATGCGAAAAGTATGGGTACAGGTATGCCGGCGGCTTCATCAACGATAAGAATGTCAGCATTTTTTCTTAAAGCCCTTTGTGGAAGACTAAACTCTATTATGCTACGTCCACATTTTATATTGGCTACAGCTTCTCCGCTTTTCTTAACAAATTTTCTTTTTAAAGCTGTAAGCCCTCTCTCAACCATGTTGAAAATTATTTCAGCGTCTTCTTCACTAGGGGCTGTAACGAGAATTTTCCGGATGCCGAAGTGTGAAAACATGGCTATGCTTAATCCCAATAAAGCTGATTTGCCTCTACCGCGATTCGCCGTTATTAAAACAACGTTTTTTCCTTCCCTTCTAATGGCTCTTTCTATGAGATCTAATCCCATAATCTGCTCCTTAGTGAGAGCGAGTTCAAGCAGCTTTCTCGGAACCCTGCTTTCCTCCGGGATTTTGGGCTTCTCTCTAGAAATTTTTGTTGGGTTAAGTAATTCACCTTTCAAAAGATTCCATCCATTAAGAATCCATATGCCTGGATGCTCCATGAGCTTTTTCAGAAAGTGTCTCTCAAATCTTGGTTTGATGTCTTCCCAATCGTATGGGGGATATACGAAGCTTTTATGGAGGCTTGTTTTCCAAGATTTGTTCGTCTCCAAACTAAGGTTATGGAATATTATGAGTCCACCGCCTCTAACGGTTTCAACAAGCCTGCCGATATCGTTTGGCCTAGCGCCCTTCTCCATATCCATTATTAATATGTCATTTGTTGTTCCTAGAAGCCTACCGCTTTCCTCGTAAACATAATGTTTTATGCTTTCTAGAGGAAAGCCTGCTTCAAGCAGTGTTTCGCTTAAAATTTTGAAATTCTTTCCTCCCTCCTTTTCATGATCGACGTAAATTATGTCTCCTTCTTGGTTAAACCGTTTTCTCTCTTCTGCATGTTTAAATATTAAAAACCGGATTACTTCGCTTGACTTCTCTCCAGAAGCTACTATAAGTCTTCTGTGATGTGATTCGATGGCTTCCTGAATCATTTTTGAAAGAATGTCTTCAACTTCAGCTCTATCTCTGGGTTTCATTGGCTGATAAATCACCTGTTTTCAAGTTTAGTGTCGGCGGATTATTCTATTTTAATTTCATATCCCCTCTTTCTTGGAAGCGTTATCTCTAGAATCCCCTTTCTATATCTCGCTTTGGCTCTTTTTATATCTACTGGGACTGGAAGCGGAACTCTGCAGCTGAAGCAGGTGAATTCTCCTCTCCTATGGGTTACTCCGAAATCTTCAAAATTGATTTTCACCCTCATCTTTGCATTTATCTCTATGAGGTCGTCGCTTATGCCGGTTATTTTTATGCTTTCTGGATCCGCCTTTGGCATATCGGCTGTCACTACAACCACGTCTGGTTTAACGGTGACGTCGCATAATGGTTCAAGAGAATGTGTGCTTATATCCCAGCTCGGCCGTTCCATGAATCTCTCAAACATTTCATCCGCTATTTCCTCGATTTCCTCCATGTATTCGCGCACTATGTCGAATATTGATCTTCTTCTCCTAAACGTCATTTTATTCACCCCTTATCTAATATAATATCCTGGGATATCGTATTCATGGGATTTTCTCATCCTAGCGAGTTCTGCCTGAGTTCTACGCATCATGTCTCTCATTGCCAAGCGGACTTCTTCACCCTTCTCCACCAATTCAGACACATCTATATTCATATCCATTATCTTGTTGAGCGCCTGTATCACCACGGATGATGCCTCCGGGTCAGGATAATTGTAGAAGGATTCGGCAAGCAATGCTATGGCGTGCATACTTTTTTCAGCACAATATTTAAGTATGAGTGCCTGAGGACCCACTAGGAATCCTCTTTGGATAATTTCGATTTCCTTTTCGGTGAGGGTTTTAAGTGTAAGATTGTCTGAAGCCACGCCAAATATCCTTAGCTTTTCGAGTTGATGGCGATTTGGAACTGGAAGTCCGCCTAAAGTAAATACTTCTCTAACCCCCTTTTCATATGCCCAATCGATTATCCCCCTTATTATTGGACGAATGATGCTGGAGGGTATTGCAATCTCCGAAATCAAGACAATCAGCTTTTCCCCTCCAAAAATTCTTATCGGCGATTTTGGAAGTCCTTTTTCAAGGATTATTATTGGCGGAAGTAGAGCTGATTCAATGTGGGCTACTTCCTCTAGATTCAATTTTGAGATTATATGTGACGCCGCTATCGCTCCGACTAGGCCGACGTCCGGCAAACCGCAAACAATCTTAATGCCCTCTGGAAGAG
>CAYNMB010000022.1:12884-20253 GCA_964398235.1 uncultured Candidatus Bathyarchaeia archaeon
ATCGCATGATTAGAAAAGCATACGAGCTTATCCGTAAGGGAAGAATCGAGCAGATCGGTGACGGCGTATATAACGTTATCGGCGAACATGGAACATATACGGTTGTCCGTAACATAGATGGCTCTGTAGCATGCAATTGTCCGGGATTTATGAGAAGGAAGAGATGCTCTCATTCACTTGCGGTTTTAATGCTAAATCAGCCGGTTCTGCTTAAAAGCATCAAAATGGAGATTGAGAAGGCTGAGAAGCGGGCGGGAAAACATTGAAAACTAAACGCTAATTAAGAAGCTTAAATAATATTCATTTCTAAGCATGGGAGCTCATAGATCATAAAGAACGTGAATACTGGGTATGAGAGATGGGTGCTAAAAGAACATCGCTTGAAATGTATAGGCTTAAAAAGGTGCTGGATGTCCTAGCCTCTAAGGAGGGTAGGGGAACCGAACTCATATCACTCTATATTCCGCCCGGTAGACAAATAAGCGAAATAATTGCAATGCTTAGAAATGAATGGGGAACTGCATCAAACATTAAATCTACAACAACCCGAAAAAATGTTCAAGACGCCATCGTAAGGGTCATTCAGAGGCTGAAGCTCTTCAATAAGGTTCCGGAAAACGGTCTAGTTATTTTTTGTGGAGCAATACCTCAAGGTGGTCCCGGAACAGAGAAAATGGAAACCTACGTTATTGTTCCACCCGAGCCGATAAACATTTATCTATACAGATGTGACTCCAGATTTCACATAGAGCATCTGAGGGATCTCATTAGAGAAAAAGAAACATACGGAGTTATCTTAATTGATTCAAGCGAGGCAACCTACGCGACAATAAGAGGCCGCCGTCTAGAAATAGTTGATGAAATAACTTCTGGAATACCTGGGAAGCATCGAGCCGGCGGCCAGTCGGCGAGAAGGTTTGAGCGTATACGTGAAGCCCGAATCCAAGAATTCTTTAAACGCGCCGCCGAATACGCGGAGAAAATATTCTTGCCAATAGAGGATCTCAAGGGGATAATTATTGGTGGTCCTGGACCGACAAAATATGAGTTTGAAAAGGGCGGATACCTGGATTATAGGCTTAAGGAAAAGGTTATAGCTATTGTAGATACGGCCTACACTGGCGAGCAGGGCGTTAAGGAGATTCTTGAAAAATCCCCCGAAATAATGAGAAATGTACGGTATGTTGAGGAGAGACGGATAGTTCAAAAGTTCCTGTATGAAATTGGACATGACACTGGATTGGCAACCTATGGTGAAAGAGAGGTTAGAAGAGCCTTGGAAGTCGGTCTCGTAGACACATTGTTGCTGTCAGAAGCGCTGGAAACAATACGGGTCACCATTAAATGCTCCTCATGCGGCTACACCTACCACGAAACCATGAAAAGAACCGAACTTTTAGGCTTCTCTCAATCCCTAGTTGACAAACCATGCCCAAAATGCGGTGTGCAGGCACTTGAAGTTGCTGAGGAAAAAGATTTGATTGATGAGCTGGCTGAATTAGCTGAAGCCGCCGGCTCTAGAGTTGAAATAATCTCCCCCGAAACCGAGGAGGGACAAATGCTTCTAAAGTCTTTTGGCGGTATAGCTGCTATCCTTAGATATAAGATGGAGCAACATTAATAATTTGGCATGTTCTATCATATCTAAAATACTGGTTGATGCATCAAAGTGATCTAGGATGTCTGAAGAAACCGATTTGGAGCTTGAGATGATAAGATACAAGAAGCTAATGGAGATGAAGAAGCTTCTTGAGAAAAAAGCTAAGGTTGGATCTGAGAAACCTAGGGAGCTACGTCCGCGTGAAATATTGAATAAAGTTTTCGTCAATAGGGCATGGGAGGTATTTAATGCTGCAAAGACACAGTATCCCGAGGTCGCCAACTATGTTGAAAAAATGCTTGTGAAACTTGTAACTGAGGGAAAAATAAAGGAGAAAATCAGCGGTGAAGACCTTTACGGGCTTTTTCTACGCCTCGGCTTTAGGGTTAGGCTTCCAACCCGAATCCATATACTTGAGCATGGAAAAGTAAAAAGTCTAGAGGAGAAGCTGAGGGAGGAAACAGGTTAACGCAAGCATTTTTCTCCGCTTTTTGGTTGAAATGCTTCATATAGGTGCTGTTGGCAGTGTCTTTACTTTTTTAGGTTTAGTTGCAAAACGCACTTTCTTCTCAGTTTTAAGTTCCCTAGTGTATTGGAGTTCACCCGCTATTTCGCAAGCTTCCTTCAAGTATGCTTTTTCAACGTACACGTTTCTCGCCGTAGCGCCCTCCTCCATGAATAAAATATTTGCATAGATGTCTTCCGCCCTCGCCTTTTCTTCAAGCATCACTTCCTCGGCTACGACTATGCCATATATTCTTCCCCTCCCACCTATTGTAACCTTATCAGCCTTTACTCCATCAACTGTGGTTATTTCTCCGCCGACGTCAACCGATTCAACAGCGTCTATGCAGCGGGCTCTTAAAGTGCCGTCAACTTCTATGAACCTAGCGCTTAAAGTTTTTTCTACTTCAACAAAATCGCCGGCATCTAATTTGCCGGATAAGGTTAAGTTTCCATCAACCGTTATTTTGTCGCCCACATATATTTTCTCGGCTTCCACGTTTCCATGGGCTTCAAAAATTTTTCCAACGCTGATCTCCCCAGCCCTAACATCCCCCTCAACCATCAATTTTTCATCAACCTCAATCTTCTTTGCATGCAATTCACCTCTAACGCTGAGTGATCCATCGATAACTTTCACTAGGTTTTTAACCGTCAAATTCCCATTAACGGTTATTTCTCCACCTTCACATTCTAATGAGAGAGCGGAAACATTACAGTTAAACAAGCAATTTTTACAGCGAATTTTCCTCGAAACCACGAGTCCCTTAGCTGAATCCCTTGCCCCTATGACGGCGTTTTCATCAACATGTAAATCTCCTTCAACCTCATTTAATTCAGCTATGGAGTTTGCTGGCACCTTAACAGCCGCCAAACCCATTCACCAAGAATAAACCATGGATTATCAGATATAAGCCTAAGGTTGTAGAAAATTTTCGACTTCCCTAGAATCGAAATGCATAAATAATATATTTCAGTCATTAAGTAGTAGCTTGCATCGCGCCTTCATCTAGGAGGAAAAAGGCTGGTGGATCACCGCCAAGTACATTAAAAGAACAACATTACAGAAAAGCAGTCTTTTCTAGGATACATGAAAAATTTGAAAACTTTTTGTGGAGGAAGGGGAAATTTGAGTAGGAAGGGGAGAGTCTCTTTTAAACCTAAAATAAAGGATAAGACTTGGGATCCATCTAAGGAAATTCTATTGTTTCAGAAGTGGCAGGAAGAAGGAATATATAGGTTTGATGAAAAATCTAATAGGGAAATTTTCAGCATTGACACCCCGCCCCCCTACGTGAATACTCCAGTGCATATAGGTCAAGCATACACATATGTTTGGATGGATATTTTTGCAAGATATAAGCGAATGAACGGCTATAACGTTCTCTTCCCAATAGGCTTAGATAAAAATGGGCTTCCAATAGAAGTTCAAGTTGAAAAAACATATGGAATAGCGATGCATGAAACCCCTAGGGAGGAGTTCATAGAGAAGTGTAAGCAAGTTCTTAAAGAAAGCGGAGACATATCGCTTGAAATATTTAAGCGCCTTGGTTTAAGCTGCAACTCATGGAAGCTTGAGCATAAGATTGGAGGTAGATATGAAACCGACGACCCTGAATACCGTAGATTAACGCAGGAGACATTCATCGAATTCTGGAAGAGGGGTTTAATCTATGAGGATGAGAAGGTTACAAACTACTGTCCGGTTTGTCGAACAACAATCTCCGATGCTGAAGTGGAATACGTTGAGGAGGAGGCAGTTCTAAACTACATAAAATTTAGAATTCAGGAAACTGGGGAGGAAGTTTTAATAGCTACTACAAGACCAGAACTGCTTTGTGCATGTCGAGTTGTCCTCTTTAACCCAGCTGATGAACGCTATAAGCATCTTGAGGGGAAGCATGCCATAGTTCCAATCTACGGGCACATAGTCCCAATAATACCACATCCCTACGCAAAACCAGATTTCGGATCAGGCCTAGTTATGATCTGTAGTTTCGGAGACTACAGCGACATTAGGATACTGCGTGAACTCGATTTAAAGCCGATCTTCGCCATAGATGAAAGGGGTAGAATGAACGAGAATGCTGGAAAATATAGGGGATTGAAGGTTGAAGAGGCTAGAAAGCAGATAATTGAAGATCTTAAAATAATGGGTTTACTTATCAAGCAGGAAAAAATCATCCAACGCAAGCCAATATGCTGGAGATCGAAGAATCCAATAGAGTTTGTGCCTATGAAAGAATTCTATCTCAAACAGGTTGAGTTCAAAAATGAAATACTTAAATTGGTTGATCAAATGAATTTCTTCGCTCCTGAAAGCAAGCAGATACTTATCGACTGGATTAATTCAGTGGACATAGACTGGGTTATTTCCCGGCGCAGATACTATGGAACCGAAATCCCACTCTGGTACTGTAAGGCTTGCGGCTACATATATGTGCCTGAACCCGGACGCTATTATCAGCCATGGAGGGAGAAGCCGCCGATAGAAAAGTGTCCTAAGTGTGGTGGAACAGAGTTTCGCGGTGAGGAAAGAACCTTCGACACATGGTTTGACTCGGCGACATCTGAAATTTATATCCTCGGCTACCTATGGGACAAGAATTTCTTTGAGAAGAATTTTCCATGCTCGCTTAGACCTCAGGGTAAGGAGATTGTTAGAAGCTGGCTTTACTTCACGATCTTGAAGTCTCTGCTTCTTTTTGGTAAAGCTCCCTTCAAGAATGTTTGGATACATATGCATGTGGTTGACGAGCAGGGTAGAAAGATGAGTAAAAGCGCTGGAAACGTCATTGATCCCCAAGACGTTATCAAAATGTTTGGAAGCGAAGCCTTCAGAATATGGTCTACGCTGGAGGGAAACATCACTAGGGGGGACATAAGATGCTCCTTCGAAAAGATTCGTGGAACCTCAAAATTCCTGACGAAACTATGGAATATAGCGAGGTTTATATCATCTTTTCCACAAGTTGGCGAAGACTATGAACTTGCACCTTTGGACAAAATGATTTTAGCCAAATTAAATGAGCTTATAGGCGTATGTCGAAGCGGATACGAAAACTTTAATGCCTTTCAGGCTGGAACCGCCATAAGAAACTTCACATGGAATATTTTTGCAGATCATTATCTTGAAGCCGTTAAATCTAGAGCCTACAATAGCGGCGGTCTATTCGATGTTAAGCTTCAGCGCGGCGCATGGTACACGCTTCACAAATGTCTTGAAACAATTCTGAAGCTTCTTGCACCAATATGTCCATTCATAACTGAGGCAATATGGCTGGAACTATATTCTAAAGAAAGCATACATGTCCAGAGTTTCCCGAAAGAACGAGAGGAGTGGAGAAGTAGCCTAGTGAAACTGCTGCCGAAGTTCATGGAATTCAATAATACGATTTGGCAGTATAAGAAAAAGAATAATATTGCCCTAAACCAGGAGATTAAAGGCGTTATTTATGCTCCGGATTTTCTTAAGCCTCTTGAAATGGATTTGAAGGCTATGCATAGGATTGAATCATTGATCTTCGGCAAGCCTGAAACGGAGCAAAATGTTGAAAGGCTTTCGGAAGACGTCTTCCTAAAGAAATTTTAGGCTAAAAGTATGCGTTAATTAGCCAAAGAAGCTGCTTAAGTCTCTTTGCCTCCTTCTAATTTTTTCTCCTTTAGAGGCTTGGGCTATATGAATCTCTTCGCCAAACTGAATGAGCATTCCATCAAACGCCGCCCTTGTTGGAATGCCGGTCTTTTTCTCTATTAACTTAGCCTCCCTCTCCGGTCCTTTAATTATCATCTGCATGCCGAAATGCGTTATAACAGCCGTCTCCGGACGTGTTTCCTCTAAAATTTTTATTGCGTCATCGGTTGTCATATGTCCTTTCCATGGTCGACCGGAGGGTCTGAGAACTGAAAGTATCAGCAATCTTAAGCCACTGTAAAATTTTGAAACTTCATCAAAATATTCTGAGTCCGGAATATATCCGAAGCCTCCAAGACTTTCTGTTTCAAATCTAAATCCAACTGCATCCGGATCGGAGTGAACTGCTTTACAGATCGTGATGCCTATTCCATCAACCTCGAATTTTGAGCCGATTTCAGCTTCAAAAACCTTTTCCAACATTGCTTGATGATAATTTGAAATAGCTTTTTCGCATACATCGTTTCCCCTAAGTACACTTTTTGAGGCGATCAATACGCCGCGTTTCCTTGTAGTCGCTCTGCTCATGGCTTCAATAAGTACGGCTGCATCGTTTACGTGATCTAGGTGAGCATGCGAAATGAGAAGCGCCCTAATTTTCTGCGGGTTAAGCCCCATCTCCAGCGAGTAAACAAGCGCTCCAGGTCCGGGGTCGACATGAATGTTAAGGTTGCTTGACTGCCCAGAAGAAATTATTCTGATTCCACCTGTTCTACGCTTTTGGGTTACGGTTGTAAATCGTCCTCCACCTGTTCCGAGAAAAATTATTTCAAGCATGTCTCTCATCTTCTCTTTTTAGCAGCATACATATGCTTGCTAAATGAAAATTTTTACAAAGCAATTTTAAATTCTTTTGGAGACAAACTATTTCTAGGATCAGCTAGGCTGAGATTGGTGTGTTAAATGAGGATTGTGGTTAGAATAGGCGGCTCCGTTATAGCGTCGCCGCCGAACCCGAAGCTGATGCGAAGATACGTTGAGATAGTTAAGGAGCTCAGGGGTCAGGGGCATGAGGTTGCGGTTGTTGTAGGCGGCGGCTCATTGGCTAGAAATCTAATAAGCATTGTACGTGAGATGGGTTTATCTGAGCAGGAGCAGGATGAGGTCGCCATATCGGCTTCAAGAATTTTTGCTCAAATGCTGGCTATGGGGATCGGCGGCTTAGCGTGGAGAAATGTGCCGAAAACCGTTGAAGAGGCCGCCGCAGTATTGGCGGAAAGAGGAATCGTTGTCATGGGTGGAATTAAGCCCGGCATGACAACCGATACTGTTGCAACGTTGCTGGCTTCTCAAATTAAGGCGGATTTAATAGTTAAGGCTACGGATCAGGAAGGCATATACACTAGGGATCCTCGAAAGCATCCGGACGCCGTGAAGCTTGACGAAATCAGATTTGAGGACTTAAACGGCATACTCACTGAAGATAGACATAAGGCTGGAATCCATCAAATAATTGATCCGGAAGCTGTTAAAATTCTATTGGAAAAGCGTATAAAAACAATAGTTGTAAATGGCTTTAAGCCGGAAAATTTATTGAAGGCTGTTAGGGGCGAGAAAGTTGGGACAATAAT
>CAYNMB010000023.1:0-19245 GCA_964398235.1 uncultured Candidatus Bathyarchaeia archaeon
ACTTCTTCTACTTCTGAGAAGAAAAATTAGGCGTCTGTACCATCCATCGGAAATGAATTAATGTTAATTAGGAGGCTTTTGACTCTAGAAAGTTGGTCATTAAAGCGAATGGGAGAGAAAGAATACGCGGTTATTATGATTGTTGAAGAAATTTACGCCAAAAAGCATTCTGTCTAACTAAATAATCGGATTTGTTAAGATAATAAAATGTTATGCGCAAACGGAATGAAGGATTAAGTCAAAGAATTTAAATATAAATTAAGACGTGAGTAATCAAAGGTTTGGAGGATTATAGGTAATGAGAAAACTTAGACAGGAAAGAACGTCTGCAAGACAATATTTCCCAGCGCCTAGAGATGGTGCACGGCTTGAAATAAACCCTACAGGATTTATTTGGTTGCCGGTTCCAGAAGCCGATGGATATGAGATTCGAATATGGAGGAAAACTGATGGAAAAGAAGTTCTTTCAAAATATGTTTCCAAATATTATTATGTGCCGAAAGAACCGTTTGAGCCGGGTAGCTATCAGTGGACAATAAGGGCTGTAGACAAGAAAGGAAAGATTATTGGGGAAAGAGACCCATGGACTTTCGTGGTTCCGGAAGATGCTTTTGTGGCGGTTTGCCCCTCTGCAGCTGAGGTTATTGATAAGCTTGAGAATGAACATAGGGGCAAACATCCAATTTTGGTTTTTCCATGGTTTGAAATAGATGAGGTTCGGGAACGCGTGAAGACTCTGCATAAAGAGGAATTTAAATCCCTTAAAGCGACTGTTGAAAGAGCATACAGGATGGGTATGCCGGAGCCGCCGACGTTCCATCTAGCAGAGACCGAGCAGCAAAAAAGAATGTATTATGTCTATTATTTCAGAAGGCTGAGACAGTTTATTAATATTAACTTGTATGCATGTGCCCTATATTACCTGTTCACGGGGGAATCGAAGCCAGGTGAATTTGCCAGAAGAATGATATTGCATGTATGCTCATGGAATCCTGAGGGACCTAATGCTGTAGATGGGCCGTGGGGAGATGAACCGGGGCTAAGCTATGCCAAATGTCTACATGAATGCTATGACTGGACTTATGATTTGTATGATAGAAGAGAACGAATATTCATTGAAAACACTTTGGCAATTTACACTAAGCAGACTTACCGTAGGCTTAAACGTAATGAGATGAACTTTAGCAGCCATCTAGGACGCTTGTATCCCTATTTAGGTGAACATGTAATTCTTCTACATAGCCGCTTGGGTAGAGAGAAAGCTGAGGAGATGCTTCAATTCGTGCTAGATGCCTTTAACACATGGTATCCTCATTGGGGAGGGGAAGATGGGGGATGGGCTGAAGGAGTGGCCTATGGATTAGCGTATAACACATTTTACATACCTTTCTTCGCAACCTTTGAAAAGCTAACTGGATTCTCCTTCTGGAATAGACCGTTTTATAGGAAGGTTAAAGACTTCTTTGTGTACTGTTGCCCCTGCAATGCGGAGCATATTCCTTTCGGAGATGGGCAAGAGCGTGGATTACGTCCCCAAGCTTGGGCGCTGTTCAGGTTCTATGGAGCCAGATTCAAAGATCCCGTATGCTCTTGGATAGCCTCCAAAATCGGCTGTCCACCTATCTTAAGCTCAGTGCTACCATTTTTACATCCACCCTTTAAGGGCAACATTGAAGAGGTCTCTTTGCCTAATGCAAAGCTTTTCCGAGGAATAGGTTGGGCTGCATTACATAGCGACATAAAAAATCCGGAGCGGGATAATTACCTAGTTTTCAAAAGTTCCCCGTTTGGAAGCGTTAGCCACCAGCATGCGGATCAAAACTCCTTCTGCATACTTTCAGGAGGAAAGGCTCTTGCCATTGCTTCAGGATATTATGGACCCGCGTATGGTATGCCTCACCATGCTCTTTGGACTCGGCAGACAAAAGCCAACAACTGCATTCTCGTAGATGGAGAGGGACAGGCGGACAGAGATTTTAAGGCGACGGGAAGAATCGTTGATTTCCGGGATGAGGGAAGATATGCCTATGTTAGTGGAGACGCCACTCCGGCTTATAAAGGTAAACTAAGCCAATTCATAAGGCATATACTCTTCATCAGACCAGATGTTTTCATAATATATGATGACCTGAAGGCGGATCGACCGGTTGCCTTTAGCTGGCTCTTACACTCGCTTGAACGGCCGAAAATAGATGTGGAAAAACGGATAATTAACATACAGAGAAAGAATGCGCATCTCCAAGCTCGGCTTTTCTCCTCCTCTCCTCTAGACATTAAATATACGGATCAATTTGACATTCCCTACAATTTTGGCATGGAAAAACAATTTCATGAAGAGAAGCCGAACCAGCATCATATATCCGCAACCACCAGAAAGGTCTCGGCTACTAAAATCGCCGCCGTTATCCAAGTCTGGCTTGACAAAAAAGAAACTGAGCTAGAGACAGCGCTTTCAGAAGATTACCTAGTTATCACTGGTCCCGACTACTCAGTCAAAGTAAGATTAGGTCCCGGCCCCGCAGACCTGAGAGGAAGAATTGGATCCAAGAATCTAGTCTGGATTAGCAATTGATTCTCGTCGCTAAAAATCCGAGGAATCCTCCGCCAACTTTAATTACGTTTTAGAGGATCTGTGAAAACCTGAGCATGGGAGAGAAACATATTGTGGCTTTAGCATCGATAGCGGTCTATAATCCTGACCTCCTATTGCTCGATGAGCCTACCGCTAACCTGAGTCTTGGAAGAGGTTCTTCCATAGGTATGTTTTAAGGAAAGCAAAGCCAAGCAATTCGTTAAATAGGGAAGAGATGCGTCCTCACATTTCTTATTTACTATTAGAAGTGATCTATGTAATTTTTCGAATTCGCAACGCTATGTAAGGCTTGCCTGGAAGTTTGACTTCACATTTCCCTTCAAATATATTCCTAAGCCGAGTGATAGTCATGTTCCAAGTGTCGATTACATCTATTTTATATTTTCGTCCTTTCGGCAGATTAAGAATCCAAAATGCCGGTTGATAGATGCCGAAGTAAACGAGATAATATTCACCCTCTTTGCCTGCGCATATCGGACCGCGTCCGAAATCTATCGGCTCGAGACCTTCAGATGGTCCCTCCTCCAATATCTTTCGTAGAAACGCGATTCTCTTTGGGCTCTCTCCATGCAACACTCCACCCTTCGACCACCAAAGAATGTCTTTGGGATGGAGATAAGTCTCTCCATGCGTTACA
Organism: uncultured Candidatus Bathyarchaeia archaeon; assembly: GCA_964398235.1. Taxonomy (GTDB): domain Archaea; phylum Thermoproteota; class Bathyarchaeia; order Bathyarchaeales; family DTEX01; genus DTEX01. Next base: position 3,231 of record CAYNMB010000023.1, read on the forward strand.
TATGCTCCCCTACAGATTCCTTCCCAGAAACGGCGAACCATTTCTTGAGGAGTTAAGCTTCCCCATCTACGATGGATATTGCCTTCATAGCCACATTCATCAACGATCACAGGTTTTCGGTACTTTTTTCGCCATTCGATTATCTTGGAGAAATCGATGCCTTGATACTGGACGCTTACATGGGTAACCCAAGGTTTGCTGTAGTCATAAAACTCTCCGCAATTATGAATGGAACGCAGGTGCTGGTAAGGATCTTTTTCCTGTATTATTTGGAAAAATCTATCCCAATCCTCCATCTTCTTTGACTTCACTAAGTCATATTCGTTGGCTAATGACCACCACACATTCCGAAAAGCAGCTAACCTCGCAATGATGTAACGAAGATATCGTTCATCGACTTCTCGGTTCATAGCGGAGTAACCCCATCTATCATAAGGATGAAAGAGAATCACATCCGCTTCGATACCTAATGCAAGGAGATCGCTTATCCTCTGTTCTAGATGCCTAAAGAAATCTGGATTGAATCGAGTGAAATCCCACCCTTCAGACAGACTTCCCTCAAAAGGATGGTGAACTGGTTCGTTACGGTTGAAGATATAATGTTTGGGGAAGACGCACATCCGCAATTTGTTGAACGGTGACTTCTTCAACGTCTCCAACGTTTGTCTTTCAAGTTCTTCCCCCTGATGAATCCAAGCGTAGCACGTAGTACCCACAGGAAAGAAGGGTGTGCCATCCGCATAGGCAAAGTGGTATACATCACGCACTCTTACAGGTCCATGATTTCCAGGAGACGGCTCAACGCATTTAAATTGACCATAAACACCATCTAGTTCATCCTTATTACTTTTTGTTAGATACGTCCACAATCCTAATGTATCTGGCATAAAACGAATTCTATATATTCCATCTCCATCATAGAAACCGTCAACCTCCAATATTCGATTTTTACACTTAAATTCAGCGCTAAGCTTCACATCTATGAAGGGGTTTCCATCCTTGGGTCCTTCTAAAGATATTTCAAAAATCCCCCAACGTTCCACCCTCATTTCCTTTGCACTAGCAGTCATTTAATCACCAACTTTCATTAAACTACGATGTTTTTTAAATATTATGATATTTAAAAATTGAAGGAAAAATGCGCTACGCTTAAAGCGTATTCGTCCTCCGCCTTCGTCCCTGCCCTCTTAGTCATCTAGGAATCTAAGCTAAATGTTAAGGGCAAATACGCTTTCTGATTGAAACTATTTTAATGGCAAGTAAAGAATGATAAGAGAGTTTCTAACGTCTAAAAGTTTATTTACTGGTTCTCATTTTCTTGTGAATGGTGTTAAGGAATGTATAGCTCTGGCTTGGATGGATTAAAGTTTAAGGGTACAACCACCATAGCTTTTAAATGCGTTGACGGCGTTGTCATGGCTACTGACACTAGGGCAACCGTTATGCCGGGCTTCGTCGCCCATAAAAGAGTGAAGAAAGTGTATAAGATAACGCGTAATGTGGGTATGACGATGGCTGGCATACCGGCGGAGGCTGTAAATCTGCTTGATATTTTGAGGGCTAACGCCCTCCTCTACCAGATTCAACGTAAGAGGATAATTCCAGTCAAGGTTGTAGCAAGCCTAGCCTCCGTAATGCTCTTCCAACAAAGATATTTTCCCTATGCAATTCAGGTTATTATAGGCGGATATGATGATGAGGGCTATCACCTGTTTTCCCTAGATCCTTTTGGAAGCGCGATAGAGGATAACATGATTGCAACGGGTTCTGGTTCTCCGGTTGCTTATGGTGTTTTAGAAAGCGGCTATCATGAAGGATTAACCCTCCAAGAGGGGCTTCCATTGGCGGTTAAGGCTATTCACGCCGCCATCAAAAGGGACGCTTTCACCGGAGACAACTTTGATGTAGCCGTCATAACCCGAGAGAAGGGTTATACTGAGCTGAGTGAAGAAGAAAAAAGAAGAATTTTCGCTGAGGCATCATCTTAAAATTCAAAGATAATCTTCAACAGCCGTCTGATTTAATCAAATTTAGTAGTTCTAATAAATCTCTTATTTTAATCACAGTCTCCTCAACAACGTTATTTCTGTCTAATAAAACTGCTTTTAAACCGGCATTCAAGGCGCCAAGGTAATCTTTTTCTAGGCTGTCGCCAACGAATAGGGCTTCACTAGGCTTTATGCCAAGCGCCTCCAAAGCATACAAGAATATTTCTCGATGAGGCTTCGGCCTTCCAACGGAGTCTATGCCAACCTCCACATCGAAGAAATCAACTAAATTGATTCTGACTAAAATCTCCTCTATATCCCTTCTGAAGGCGTTGCTTATAATTCCAACCTTTAACCCCATCTCCTTAAGCTTAGCTAAAACCTCCCTAGCATTTGGATAGAGCCTAACGTCCGCGTTATCCCACCACTCATCAACTAAAACTTTTGCCAAAAACTCGGAATTTTCGATAATCTTCAGTTCATCTAAAATTATTTTGTTCCATTTTATCCAGAACCCATAGTATGGAAGCTTATAGTCTTCGGGGAGAAAGCTTTCCTCGGCTTTCCTATGAGCAACCTCTATTCTATCAAGCGGCCTTTCAATTCCATATTTCCTAAGTATCCTTCTTATGATTTCCGGTGGAGGGGCGGTGTCAATTAATGTGCCTCCAAGATCGAATAAAACAGCCCTTAAACTCATCGCCTTCCCCTCAACCTTTCTACATCAGATGGTTAATGTTCAATGAATGATTCCAGCATTTAGGCTCCTATTTTATATAGCGGCTAAAATAAATATTTCTCTTAAAGCAGAGTCTACTGTTCAACAATGGTGGACTGTCGATTTGCTGATTTTAGTGCTAGTTGAATCGGCTCTAGAAACGATTCCGGAAGAGCTCTGGAATTATTCATCAATTAGACGATTCTCTAGGATGAAGGGTAAGCATCAGAGATTCATCCTGTTGGATAGGTCTTATCATCATCATGCCATGAAAACCTTAGAGAAAAATGAGAAGCGTGGCAGACCCGACATAGTTCATTTCAGCCTTCTAGAGGCTTTAGGCTCACCGCTCAACAAGGAGGGTTTATTGAGAGTATATGTGCATACGATAGGGGATTACGTGATTTCCATAGAGCCGGAAACAAGGTTGCCTAAAAACTATAACCGTTTCGTCGGTCTCATAGAAGATTTATTTGAGCATGGCAAGGTGCCGCCGAGAAATAAACCGTTGCTCACGCTTGAAAAGAAAACTTTACGGGAATTGCTGGATGAGCTTAAACCAACCCATGTAATTGCATTTGATACTGCCGGCAAGCCTAAAACGATTGAAGAAGCAGTTGTAGCCATCGCTAAGGAGAAGAAACCCCTAGTGATGGTTGGAGGCTTCCCTCACGGAAGCTTTGAGGAATCAACATTAAATCTGGTGGACGAGCTTGTATGCATCGATCCAGAAGTGCTTGAAGCTTGGACTGTGGTTTCACGCACCATATATGAGTATGAAAGGGCATTACGTCTCCCAAGAAAGAGAATAGAGAGAATGAAAACGGAAAAACGTTCTTGATTTTTTATCTCCAGCGGAAAACTTTTCTGTTATAGAAGACTTCTGGCAGTATTAATAGGCCTGACATTGACGTTAATATTATAATTGCCCAATCAGCTGGATCAGTTACTGGAACAGTGTTGAAGAGCCCCATGTATGGCACCACCAACGTTAATGCTGCTGAAACCACGCATGCCACCACTAAATATTTGTTTGTAAGCGGATTTATTCTGAAGGCACAGCGTTTTTCAGATCTACAATTCCACACTACAAGGAGCTCCTGTAATGTTGCTCTCAGAAAAGCCATTGTCCTAGCATATTCAAGAGGTTCCCCTAGGATATAATATTGCCAATAAAATATTCCTCCCGTAAACAGGAACTGAAACGTGAATGTTAGGATTATTGATAGGAACCTTCCCTGTAGTATGCCTTCATTTGGGTCGCGTGGCGGGCGTTCCATAACATCTTTTTCAGGAGGCTCCATGGAAAGGGCTAAAGCCGGCCCTCCGTCAGTTACGAGATTTATCCATAGGATCATTCCAGCTGTGAGCGGTATCTCCAACCCCATCAGAGCGTAGAGTCCCACTACGCCGATTTCATCGAAGTTGCAGCGCATGAGGAAGAAGGCGAACTTTCGAATATTGTCGTATATGGTTCTTCCGCCTTCAACAGCCTTAACAATGGTCGCGAAATTGTCGTCGGCGAGTATCATGTCGGCAGCCTCCTTCGCTACATCGGTTCCCGTGACCCCCATCGCTATGCCTATGTCAGCCTGCTTAAGGGCGGGTGCATCATTAACGCCGTCACCAGTCATGGCGACAATATGCCCCTTCTTTTTCAATGCCCTAACGATGCGGAGCTTATGCTCCGGTGAGACACGTGCATAAACCTTAACTTTTTCAACAATCTTCTCAAATTCTTCATCGCTCATTTTGTCAAGCTCCTCGCCAGTTAATGCTATGTCGCCCTCCCCCATGATCCCCAGCTCCTTGGCAATGGCAATGGCCGTCAGCTTGTGGTCTCCAGTTATCATAACCGTTTTTATGCCTGCTTTCTGGCACATTTGATTAGCTGATTTGGCTTCTTCTCTGGGTGGATCAATCATACCGAACAATCCGACGAAAATCAAATTGCTCTCAGCTACTTCGTCAATCTTCTTGGCTTTTAAGTCCTCTAGGCTTATGTCATTTAGCTCTTTATATGCGGCTCCCAAAACCCTTAACGCTTCTGTGGCCATCTGCTCGTTGGCTGCAAGTATCTCCTTCCTATAATTGTCTGTGAGCCTAACGGGCTTCCCATTCTTCAGTATATGTGTGCAATGCCGTAAAACTATTTCCGGCGCCCCCTTCATGAAGACAAGCAGGCTGTTTCCCGAGGATTTATGTATGGTTGTCATTCTTTTTCTCTCGGAGGTGAATGGAACCTCGTAAACTCTTGGATAAGTTTTTTCAAGATCCTCTTTCCATAAGCCTGCTTTGGCTGCAACAACTATTAAAGCCCCTTCTGTTGGATCCCCAAATACGTTTTTTCCATCGTATCGAGCATTTGTGCATAGGGAGGCTCCGGTAAGCAGGATTCTTAAGTCATGATCATTTTCAACGCTTACTTTTTCTCCACCTTGAAGGAATTCTCCTTTAGCCTCATATCCGACTCCTGTAACCTCAATAATTCTTCCATTTACGTAGATTTTCCTTACGGTCATTTCGCCCTTAGTTAATGTTCCAGTTTTATCTGAGCAGATAACCGTTACTGAGCCAAGAGTCTCGGCTGAAGATAATTTCCTAACTATGGCGTTTCGTCTAGCAAGCTCCCTAGCGCCTAACGCTAAAGTAATCGTAACAATTGCTGGAAGCCCTTCTGGAACAGCCGACACAGCTAGGGCGATTGCAGTAAATAATGCGTCAAGAACCTCGGTGATTTCAGCCCCATGCGTGAGAGTCCTAGCTATTTCGAGAATGAAAACTAGTATACAAAGGGCGATGATTATTACTGCAAGCTTCTTTGCAAATCTTTCAAGCCTCCTTTTAAGCGGCGTTTCTTCTTCGCCTATTTCCTGAACAAGCCCAGCTATTTTTCCAAACTCTGTTCTCATCCCAGTGTCTGTAACAACGGCTCTTCCTCGACCATAAATCACGTGGGTTGCCATGAAAACCATATTTCGCCTCTCAGCGACGGACGTGTTTTCCGGTAGTGCGCCTAAAGTTTTCTCAACCGGTGTGGATTCACCGGTTAAAACAGCCTCATTAGTTTTGAGTTCTATGGCTTCTATTAAGCGTGCGTCGGCGGCAACTCTGTCTCCAGTTTCAAGTAGAAGTACATCTCCTGGAACAATCTCCTCAGCTGGAATGATGACCGGTTTTCCGTCACGCAGGACAGTTGCCTTTGGAGCCGTTAGTTTCCGCATTGCTTCTATGGCTTTTTCTGAACGGTATTCTTGGATAAAACCGATAACAGCGTTTGATATTATAATCACACCTATGGTTACTGCATCCACATACTCTTCGCTAGCTCCAATAACATACAACCCAACGGAAATCACTACTGCAACCAAAAGTATTGCAACAAAAATGTCTTTAAACTGGTTTAGAAAAATCTTCAGGGGGTTTATGCCCTCTTTAGCGGCAAGCTTGTTTGGCCCATACTCTAGAAGCCTCTTTTTAGCCTCTTCACTACTCAGACCATTAGGGGAAGTATTCAATAACTTGAAGATTTCTTCTTCGCTTTTGGCATGCCATGCTTGACTCAAGGCTAATCTCTCTTATCTTCAAAAAAGGGAATGTATTATAAATTTTTCCTTACAAAAATAATAATAAACTCTTGAATGCAAAACTTTCATTGGAGAGTTGTTAGAATGGTTAAGGTTGAGAAAACTGTGGTTTATTTTTCTGAACCAGGTCCCACAAATACTGAGGATGTGATAAACGCTGTCCTAAATAGGTTGAAGGAGGGAGATTTAAAGGAAGTTGTGGTTGCCAGCACATCTGGTAAAACGGGAGTTAAGTTTATTGAAGCCCTTAAAGGTAAGGCTAAAGTTATAGCGGTTTCGGAACCTTATAGGAAAATGAAGGAGGAACTTAAAGATAAGATTATTGAGGCTGGCGGAATAGCTATTGATGATGCGCATTTACCGCTTCATGAAAAAGGAATGGACGATATAAGAAAAACCTTTTATACTTTAGGTCAAGGATTTAAGGTTGCTGTTGAAGTGATACTTATAGCCGCCGAGAGGGGGGTTATTAGCCTTTATAAGGATGTTATAGGCGTTGGCGGAACTGGAAGAGGAGCTGACACAGCCCTAGTTGCCAGGGCAACGCCAACAAAAGAAATTTTCAGCAAAGATAAGACGAAGAAACTTGAAATCAGAGAAATAATCGCTATGCCCCTCAAGAAAAAGTGGTGGAGCTAAAAACGCTGATAACAATGCTTTTTCTCCTTTTTATTCCCTTAGGCATCTACAGAAACACATTATAATTTAGCCTAAATCTAGCTATGAATAGGGGTAAATATGAGTGGAAAACTGGCTATAGGGGTAGATTTAGGTGGAACAAATGTTAGGGTTGCTCTAGGAGACGATAAGGGACGCATGTTAAGGAAGAATATTGAAAGAACCGATAAGAGCCATGGTCCAGAGGGCATAAGCAATCAAATAAAGAGGATGATTCTCTCAGTTTTAGGAAAAAAAGATGAATTAAGGAATGTTCTCGGAGTGGGTGTAGGCTCAGCTGGTCCACTGGACATTAAGAGGGGTGGATTAATGAAGCCCACGAATTTTCCCTTCGAGTTTGTTCCGCTTGTTAAGCCGCTTGAGGAGGAATTCGGTTTACCCGTATATTTGCTTAATGATTGCGTTGCAGCAGCGATGGGTGAAAAACATTTCGGTTTAGGAAAAGGACATGAAAACCTCGTCTACGTAACGATTAGCACGGGTATAGGCGGCGGAGCCTACGTTGACGGGCATCTGCTTATGGGTAAGGATGGAAATGCCCATGAAATAGGGCATTTCACGATAGACTTTGAGGGTAGACTAATATGCGGTTGCGGGAGGAGGGGTCACTGGGAAGCCTATTGCTCTGGAAACGGAATCCCCAATTACGTTAGGCTCTTAGTAGAGGAGGGTTTATGTAGGGTTAAGGAAAGCCCCTTTATAGAAGAAATTAGGCGAAGGGGCTTTGCTGAAATAACTGCCAAAACCGTTTATGATTATGCTAAAGCCGGCGATAAAGCTGCTAGGGAGATTGTTGAGGAGAAAATAGGTTTTCTAAACGCCATAGGATTTGCATGCGTGGTTGATGCCTATGATCCAGAACTAATAACGGTTGGAGGCTCAATAACACTCAATAATCCCAGCCTAGTCATAAATCCAATTAGACGCTACATCAGCGATTTTGCTAGAAACCGTGTGCCGAAGATAGCTCTTACACCCCTAGGCGAGGACGCCGTGCTGTATGGTGCAATAGCATCAGTCTTTTATAGACAGAAATGAATGAACGCATATATTCCAGCAAAAACGTTTCCTAAAAGATATCTAACGTTTAACGTATAATTTTCTTTCCGAATATTGGAAGTCTTCTCCTCCTCAAAGACTTCATCATCCTACGTAGTAGCGTATACTGTTTAAGCAATTCCTTTACGTCTCTTTCAGTGGTGCCAGAACCCCTCGCTATACGTCTTATCCTAGACGCATTGAGTATCTGCGGCTTCTCCCGCTCTTCCGGAGTCATGGACTGAATTATTACACGCCACTTTTCTAATCTCTCCTCAGCGACGTTGACGGCTTCCTCTGGAAGCTCGTAGCCGAGGCCGGGAAGCATGCTTAAAAGGCGGCTGAATGGCCCCATCTTTCTCATGGCTTCAAATTGTTCATACATGTCTGACAAAGTGAATTTTCCGCTCAATATGGCTTTAGCCTTTTTCTTCGGCATCTTCACCTCTGCTTCCTTAACTTTTTCGATAAGGCTTTGCAGATCCCCCATTCCAAGAAGTCTGCCGACAAAACGCGGCGGGTCAAAAACCTCTAGGTCATCTATCTTCTCTCCCGTTCCTATGAACTTTATCGGCGCGCCGGTTGCCGCAACCGCGGATAAGGCTCCACCGCCCCTAGCTGAACCATCAAGCTTGGCGACTATTATTGATCCTATTTTCGTTGCTTCGTGAAAGGCCTCGGCTTGAGAAGCCGCCTGCTGGCCCATTGTTCCATCAATAACCATTATAACCTCATCAGGTTTTATCGCCTCTTGAAGAACCTTCATTTCCTCTATTAGGCTTTTCTCATCCTTATGTCTGCCAGCCGTATCAACGATTATAACATCATATTTCTCAAATTTTTTAAGCCCCTCCAAAACGATTTTAACAGGGTTCTTTTCTTTCTCATCGCCGTAGATTGGAACGTTTATTTGAGCAGCCAATTGACTAAGCTGGGCTAATGCTCCAGGCCTAAAGGTGTCAGCGCATATAAGAGCCGCTTTAACCCCTCTTTTCTGAAAATATCTTGCTAATTTAGCTGCTGTCGTCGTTTTTCCAGAGCCTTGAATACCCACCAGCATGAACACATTTCTTTTTCCCGGAGTAACCCTAAGTGGAACGGGTTTTTCGCCGAGCAAGCGGGTTATTTCTTCATAAACAACTTTTATCACATGCTCTTTTCTGGAGATTCCGGGCGGAACCTTCTCTTTTAAGGCGCGCTCCTCTATTTTCCTCGATAGATCAAACACGAGTTTAACGTTTACATCGGCTTGTAGGAGTGCGCGCTGTAAATCACGTATAAGCTCCTTTACAGTAGCCTCATCTACGACTGATGCTCCAAACAATTTTTTAAGTGCTCCATAGAGTGAGGAGCCGAGCTTCTCTAAAACCAAGTTTTAGTTCTCCCTTCAATCAATTCCTATCGATATATTCAAATCCTCAAATGTAGATAAATCTATCTTTTCTTTCATCTCAAAACATTAATGTCTAGGTTCTCGAATCCTAAAAATATTGATTGCTAGGGGATGTCTGCGGCGGTATTGGAAAGCGAAGCTAGCCCTTAACCCTCATGATTTTTGTTCTTCCCATTATCCTCCAATATTCAACCTCTACGCCATTGGCAAGCTTATTCCTTAAATCCTCCTCCTTAGGCATGGGCGTTTCCAGAATCTCATAGGTCTCTAAATCCATTAACTGAACGCTATCGGATAGAACCGCTATAACCTGCCCGCTTTTTTTCTCGATTATCGGCACATCAACCCTTGCATCAACGGGTTTAACAATGCTTCTCTTCACGCCGTCAAAGACCCCTATCGCCACAATCCTAGCCTTAGCGGAGCCGTGCTTACCCGGCTTAGACTTCGTCACCTCAACTATGTGGCATGGCTCATTGTCAATAATAATGTATGAGCCTGTCCTTAAGCTTCCCGCATCAACCGGCTTGCTCATTCACCACACCTCTCACATTCAATTTTTCCCTTATGTTTAAAAGATTAGTTTTCCTTAAATAAATTTGTACTCTGCGCGGTGAAGGTGTTGGCCAAATCAGTTGGCATAATTGCGCGGCTGGATAAGGCTGAAGCTCTAAACCTAGTTTTTAACATGTTTAAACGATTTAAAGAAAATGGGTTTGAGGTCTTTTTTGAGCCCAATTTAGCGGAGCGACTTGGAAAAAAGAGTCTTTCAATGCCTCTTGAACGTATGGAAACCGATCTGATAGTTACTGTAGGCGGTGATGGAACAATTCTTAGAACCTGTCTCCGTATACCAAGGCCTGAAACACCTATATTAGCCGTAGATATGGGTGCACGCGGATTTTTAACGGAAGTGCCTCCAGAGAAGGCTCTTGAAGCCATAGACCGCTATGTTAAGGGCATGTACCGTATTGAATATTATAAGAAAATTGCATCCTTTCTTGGAGAATATAGGTTTCCGGACGCGTTAAATGAGGTTTTTATAACGTCTCGGCATTTAGCGAAAACTATAGGCGTTAAAATATGGAAGGATGATGTTTTTGTGGCTGAGTGTAAGGCTGACGGCATAATTATAGCGTCTCAGGTTGGCTCCACAGCTTATTCGTTTTCAAGCGGCGGTCCAATTTTAGATCCAGATGTAGATGCATTTGTCCTAACGCCTGTTTGCCCCACAAGTCTTATGCGTCCAATAGTTTTCTCATCCGGATCATGCGTAACTGTGGAGCTGCTTAGACCCAAAACGGCGATGATAGTTATTGATGGAGACTATCAGAAAAATATAGATGGAGAAGAAGCAAAGGTTACTGTGAAGGTCTCTGAGCATAAGTCAAGTTTCATAAGGTTTGAAAGCAGCTTTTATCAGCGTTTGAAAGATAGGCTTCTATTTCCTAGGGAGGAGTGCTAAGGGAGTGGCTTCTAAAAAACGCAGGGTTTTGGTGCTCGACACTTCGGCTTTCATAGCAGGCTTTGATCCCCTAGCCGTCGATGAAGAAACCTATTCTGTTCCAAAGGTTAGAGATGAGCTGCATGATAATTCTCTTTTAAGGGTGCGGTTTGAAGCATCAGTTGAAAGCGGGAAACTAAAGGTGTTTAAGCCGATGGCTGAATACATTAACCTTGTTAAGAAGGCGTCTGGAGAAGTCGGCGACATATCTTCCCTCTCGGAAACTGATATAGAAGTTTTAGCCCTAGCAGCCCAGCTCAACGATCAACACCATGAGGCAACCGTGCTTACAGACGACTACTCAATACAGAATGTTGCGGAAAAACTTGGATTAAACTTCGCATCGCTGGCAAATATAGGCATACGCTACCATCTTCAATGGCTATACTACTGCCCAGCCTGCGGTAAAAAATATCCATCAGACCAGAAAAAAATGATATGCGAAAACTGTGGAACACGATTAAAAAGAAAGCCCCTAAGAAAAATGCCTGCGAAAAAACATAAGAAAACGGCTACCGGATAAGGAAAAGAAGGAGGAAGCCAAGGAACGCACCCGCCAGAGGGGGTTTCTGACGGGCGGTTTCCTTGGCTTAAAGGGTAGAAAGACTGCTTTGTTAATAAACTTTTCTCCTCTATTAGGATCTAAAGGCTTTTTTCTCTAGAATACGTAATCTCCGGATTTTCCAGCGTTGACGGAAGGTTAAGGTTTTAAAGAGAGAGGCTACTTAAAAGGTAATGTATCTAAAACTCTTTGGGGAAATGTTCCATGAAAATCTATATTTTAACTGATTTGGAAGGCGCTAGCGGCGTTGTTCGCCAAGAGCAGGCGAGCGCTGGCAGTAAGGAGTATGAAGAAGCATGCTTATTGTTGACGAGGGATGTAAATGCCGCGATAGAGGGTGCGATTGATGGAGGCGCAAGCGAAATAGTTGTCAATGATCTTCATGGAGCACGTGGAGGCTTTAACCTCGTGCTTGAGGAGCTGCATGAAGAAGCTAAATGCATTACTGGTGGACCTAGGCATCGGAGAATGGCTGGAATCAATGAGTCATTCAATTTAGGCTTCATGATAGGCTATCATGCAATGGCTGGAACCGAGGGCGCAGTGCTTGAGCACACGATGTCTTCAAGATCCATAGTTAACGTTTACATAAATGATCTACGTGTTGGGGAAATAGGGATAGATGCCTCAATACTCGGATACTTTAATGTCCCCATAGGGTTGATTACGGGTTGTAGAAAGGCTGTTGAGGAAGCTAAGTCATTACTTGGAAACATTGAGGGAGTGGCCGTTAAGGAGGGTTTTGGCAGAAACTTTGCAATGTGTCTTTCGCCGATTAAGAGTAGAAAACTCATTAGAGAGGCGGCTAAAAGGGCGGTTCAAAGAGCGGAAAGAGGGGAATTTAAGCCGTTTAAAGTAGAAACTCCAGTGACGATAAAGGTGGAGTATCTGCATCCAAACTACGCTGACTCAATATCAAGAATTCCGGGCGTTGAAAGATTGGATTCTAGAACAATAATTGTTAGAAGCGATGATTTACTGGAAGCAATGCGGAGACTTGGATGGTATTAAGAGGTTCAACATTAACGATTCAGTAGCTTATTGAACAACTTCTCTCCCCTCTTTTAACATTCTATATCCCTCTAGGATGGGAACCATATTCTTGGATAACCGGAGAAACGTAAAAGATAGGTCGCCGATGAAGGTTCTAATCGTAGCAACCATATCGCATATAATGCAGCACATTTATGTCGGTTCATCAGTTCTATTACCTTTAATCGTCGCCGAGCTAAATCTAAACTACACTGAATTCGGTTTAGCCATAGCCATTTCATCTCTAGCTGGAGGCTTATCCCAAATATTATTCAGCGCCGCCAGTAGGAAAATTGCTAGAAACATATTGCTTGGGCTTGGAAACATCCTGCTTTCCCTAGGCACTTTTATAACCGGCTTATCCCATAGGCTTATAGATTTTCTAGGCGCGAGGCTAATCTCAAACATAGGGGTTGCGCCGCAGCATCCCATGGGAACAGCGATAATAAGCGAAAAATTCGATGAGAAATCTCTAGGTAGGGCTATAGGCTTCCACTATGGATTAGCATACATCGGCAACATAGCTGGCCCAGCAATAATGACCTTGTTGGCGGCAACCCTAGGCTGGAGACTCACATTATTCATCTTCTCCATACCCACCCTAATCATAGGTGTAATTGTAATCTGGTATTTGAATGAACCTAAAATTAAGGCTGGGGGAGAAAGTAAGGGAGAGGAGAAAAGGAGCTTAAAGTCTGATGTCGCTGCACTTATTAAAACTAGAAGCGTATTATTTATTTTGGCTCTTCAGTTACTGCTGTCTGGGGGCGCGGACATAGGTATACTGACCACATATATACCGCTTTTTCTAGCAGACTTCCTGAAGATGGACATATATGAGAGAGGCGTGATCTACACCCTCGGGCTTCTAGGAGGGGTTATAGGGCCCATCTTATTGGGTAATTATGGAGGTAAAATCGGATACATTAAGGTTTCATTTCTCTCAGCCCTATCGGCCTCAATATTGGTTTCTCTATTAGCCTTCTATAAACAGCAATTCAGCATCCATCTATTAACCCTCCACCTATTTCTACTAATGTTTACGGGCTTCTCGCTGACAACCCTCCTACAGTCACAGCTCGTCAAAGTTACATACGGCTATAGTAGGGATCTCGCGGTTGGAGCCTTCTTTACAATAGGCTTCGTCTTCGGCTCCCTATGGACTGGGCTTATAGGTTGCTTAATAGACTGCTTCTCATCGTTTAAGCCCGCCTTCATTTTAATGGGAATGATGGAGCTGGTTGCATCTGCGATGTTTGTAACCAAAATTAAGGGAGGTGCAAGCTGGTAAAATTTACCATAGGACGTCTTTTAGGAAACTGCGTAATTCATTTTCGGAAACCGGAATCTTATATCTGCCGTTAATAGTCATCATTTCACCTATTCGCCTGGGGAAAACGAACATTATGGTTCTGTCCTCGGCTTTTTTATCATAGTGAAAGTTTTTAATGAGTTCATTCTCATCAACCTTAAAGTCCATTTTAAGAGGTAAGCCGAGAGATTCAAGAAGCCTGTTCTGTCTCCTCCATTCATCCATGCTCCAAAAACCCTTCTTTACAGCCAGCCAGCCGGAGATCCTCATGCCGACGGAAACTGCTTCCCCATGTAGACACTTGTAGCCGCTTATTTTCTCTAGGGCGTGAGCCGGCGTATGCCCATAATTTAAAATAGCCCTCTTATTTTCTTCCCTAGGATCTTCTTCAACAATTTCCTTCTTTATTCTACATGATGACGCTATTATATGGAGCAACGCATCTTTCTCTCGACTCCTTATCTTCTCATGGTTTCTCTCTATATACTCGAAGAGGCTTCGATCATATATCACGCCATATTTGACGACTTCTGCAAGCCCGCTGATAAACTCCCTTTCTGGAAGAGACTCAAGTAAAGAGGGGTCTATATACACTCTTTTAGGCTGATGGAACGCCCCGATAATATTTTTTCCCTCCGGAACATCCACGGCGGTTTTCCCACCTATGCTGCTATCAACCTGCGCCAGTAGGGTTGTCGGCACCTGAATGTACGGTATACCTCTCATGAAAACCGCTGCAGTGAATCCGCCGACGTCTCCAACAACCCCCCCGCCCAAAGCAATTATGGCTGATTTCCTATCAAAATTGTTCTCAAGTAGGCGCTTAACTAAATAACGGACAGTGTCCAAATTCTTTGATTTTTCACCAGCTGGGAAATCTATGAGGCATGCTTTAATGTCTTCCTCCCTAAAACCCTTAAGGAGCTTCTCACCATAGAGGTCTTTGATTTCTGAATCAGTTATTATGGCATACTTGCTGCCTATTGGATTTTCTTTAAGGTGTGATGGAATATGTTTTAGAAGCCCATACCCGATCAGAATATCATAGGATTCGTCGATGACCCTCTTTAAATTGAGGTGAAGCCGCCTAATCATCTATCTCACTATCATAACGCATCTTTTACTAATCTTCCAGCCGATTTAATTCATAAATCTTCATGCAGACAGCAATTATCTTCTTAAGTTCGGAGGGAAGCACCATTTGAGGACCGTCTGAAAGCGCTTCACTTGGATTGTAGTGGGTTTCTATCATCAAACCATGGGCTCCGGCGGCTATAGCTGCCTTGCTCATGGAATACACTAGGTCTCTCCTCCCAGTTCCATGACTCGGATCAACTATTATCGGCAAATAGGTTTCCTTTTTAATTACTGGCACAGCGTTTAAGTCCAGTATGTAGCGCGTGAACTGCCGTCCCCCGCCGATCGGCACTATCCCCCTCTCACATAAAATTACATCCTTATTTCCCTGGGCCACAGCTCTCTCGCTGAAAGCTAGGAATTCCTCGATGCTTGCTCCGAAATTCCTCTTTATCAAAACCGGCTTTTTCTGTCTGGCAACCTCTTCAATGAGATCTTGGTTATACATGTTTCTCGCGCCTATTTGAAGAATATCCACGTATTTTGCAACAAGCTTGGCATGTCTCTCGCTTCTAACCTCAGATACGGTTGGCATCCCGTATTCTTCGCCAGCTTGAGCCAGAAACTCTAGGCCCTTTTCACCTAAACCCTGAAATGAATGAACTGATGTTCTTGGCTTGAAGGCTCCTCCACGCAGTATGTCGGCTCCAGCCTCCTTAACCTCCCTAGCAATTCTGAAAATCTGCTCCCTGCTCTCAATGGCGCATGGTCCAGCCATGAAAACAGGCCTGTTTTTTCCGCCTATTTTAACCCCCTTAACATCTATGACTCTATCTTCTGGAAAGAAGGAGCGTGCAACAAGCCTATACCGCGACGTAATTCTATAGGCTCTCTCAACCCCGGGAAACAGTGTCAGCCTATCGAAATCAACCTTATCCTCATCGCCGATAATCCCTATAAGCGTCTGATACTCTCCCCTAGACACGTCAACCTTCAATCCATATTTCTCTTCAATAAATTTAATGACGCGTTGAACATCCTCCTCAGTTGCATTAGGCTTCATCACAACAGCCATGATCCTCAAACCCCTAAACAACCACACTATTGATTAATATTCACAAATTTA
>CAYNMB010000024.1:0-6619 GCA_964398235.1 uncultured Candidatus Bathyarchaeia archaeon
TACGGAATATTTTGGTTCACCGCTACTGGACCGTAATGGATGAAAAGGTTTATGAGTCTGTAAAGAACGATTTTAAGTGCATTCATGAGCTTATAAGCAAGGTTAGAGAGGTTTTCCGGCTTGAAAATTAGTTATCATCGGGTTTCAGTTGAAGACATCTCCAGAAAATTGAGGGAAATTCTCAGCGGCATGGCTGAAGTAAAGATAGCTGTACTTTTCGGTTCAGTTTTAAGGAGAAATGTTGTCCGCGATTTGGATGTTGGCATAGTTACGGAGCCGGAACTCGATTTAAAAGAGCTTATTAGGATTTCTAATGCTATCGAGGACGAATTGGGAATACCGATAGATCTCGTGCCCTTGAGGAAGACTCCGCCTAAGCTGAGGTTAAAGGCTCTCTCCTCAGGTAGAAGATTAGTAGTTAGGGATCAGAAGCTTTATGCTCTTCTGCTCAGCGAAGCCTTATCAGAAACTGTTGACGTGGATTTAAAACTCAAATACATGCATGTTAAGTCTCAATGAGAGCTATAGTTCGCAGAAAAAAGGAAAAGCGCTTTATGATCCTTATAGCCCCCAATATTCAGCAACATTCTTAAGCTTCGGAGTCAAACCAAGATTCTAGGCTAGGCTCTTTTCGCGATTTCCATTACCCCCTTTACATGAGGGGGGTAGGTGAAAAATGGTTGATAAAAAGCGGATTATAATGAAGAAAATAATCTTCTTAATTGTTAATTAATTATTTTTGGATATTCCGCATGCATATCTCTTTTAACAAAATAAAATGAGGGATCATGGACGTCTCCTCTTTATGGTCAGTAACATCCCCTACTAGCAGTGCTCCTGAAGCGAATAGGGCTACCAGTGTGGTAGAAGATTTTGAAAAGAGAATGTTCTTGGTAGCCCGGGAGAGATTCGAACTCTCGTCGGCGGGTCCAAAGCCCGCCATGCTTGTCCAGCTACACCACCGGGCTTCTTCGCAACCCCTCTGTCTAAATATTTTAGTAAAAAGCTTGGTAATAACCTTAACGCTCATGGAAAACTAATCTTTATTGAAGATGAATTTAGAGTGCTTTAAACTCATTAAACCATTTTTCATATTGGATTAAGGATCCCTTCGGTATGCTTGGTTTCCTCTTTTTAAGGATTTCCAGAAAGTCCTTCATACTAATCGGTCGGGGGTCGGCTTTATTGTAGTCTTCGTTTTTCTCAAATGCTTCGCTAACAACTTTAAGCTGAACTGATTGACAGATGTCCATTATGTCGCTTCCAGAGAAGCCTTCAGTTAATCTAGCCAGCTCCTTTAGATCCACGTCCGAGGCTATCTTCAGGGGTTTAGTATATAATTTGAACATTCCTAGACGCTGACTATAATTTGGCGGCGGAACATATATTCTCTTCTGAAACCTTCGGATAAACGCGTAGTCTAAATCCCATGGTTTATTGGTTGCACCAATAACATACACGCGTATGGGATTTTTCTTATCTATTATGCCATCCATCTCCTTAAGAAACTGATTTCTAACCCTCGTCTCCCCACCAACCTCAAAACGCCGAACACCCATAAGCGAATCAAGCTCATCAATAAATATTATCACCGGCGAAAACTTCGCCTCCTTCCTAGCGCTCGCAAAAAGCTTAGCAACATTTTGCTCAGCCTCCCCAAGCCACTTAGACATTATGGAAGCAGCGTCAACCTGCATAAACTTCGCCTTAATCTCATTAGCAACAGCAGCGGCAAGCAAAGTTTTACCGCATCCAGGAGGACCGAAAAGAAGGATTCCCCTAGGCCAGCCGAGTGGAAATAAATCCGGTCTAAGCGATGGGTAAACTATGGCTTCCCTTATAGCCCTCTTAGCATCTTCAAGCCCAACGATTTCGTCCCAAGAAACTTTCGGAGGCTCTCTAATGATCAGATCCTCAAATGAGGATCTCCCTCCATCACTAACATCTTCAGCCGCTACTTGACTAACTAGGGAGGCTTTAAGCACATTAACCCTATTTTTATATGCGCCAGCCCTCTGAAGATAAATCCTATTCAACTCATTGTAGGGGTTTATTCTAACAATCTTCATCAAACTTTCTATAGCTCTCTCATAGGCTTCTATCGCCTGCTCCTTCTTCCCCTGGCGGTCCAGCATCACGGCCTGTTCCGCATATTTTAGAGCTATTCGCTCTAATTCTTGGATAGCGCTCATATCTAATCCCAATCCTACTCAATTCTTATCTTCCCCTTCCTGCTCAATGACTCAAGAATCTGCACAACTTTAGCCTCCGGCATATTTAGTTCCCTAGAGCACTTTGGAATATTCATTACACCATTATTTCGCTCAATGTAGTCCAGAACAAGCTCCTCCGCCAAGGGGCTTATACCCTCATTGAAATCGCCAATTATTGATCCATCTTCGCCAACATAAGCCTCCAATCCATCAACCGTTAATGCAATACGAGGCTTAATTGCCTCAGCTGGCTTGGAGGCTGGCGGAAGCGGCAAATCGGCTGGAGGCTCAGGAATCTTCCTCTCAAGCTCCTGCGCCACGAATTCTGAAGCCTCCCTCAATATTGCCTCAGCTTCCTCACTTCTTATAGCCAAGGGTTCTGGAGGAGCCACATTTATTTCCGTCCCCATGATCAACTCATTTATAGAGGCTGTTAGATTCTCTAGCTCCGGAGCCAATGAAGGCATTATTCTAGCAACATCCTCCAAAACACCTCTAACCTCGCCGAAAACCCCTCTAATATCTTCTAGGGTCGGTGTCACCGTTCTCAGGGTTTCAAGCCTCAATATTGCTCTTTCAAGATTCAGCTGTATGGACTCTATGAACTTCATAATTTTCCTTATCTCAGCGATTTCATTAGCATATACGACGGCTCTGCTTTTTAGTCCTCTACTCAAATATGAGGAACATTCCTCAAACAGCTTCCTATTTCTTCTAGCCAGCTTCCTGTAGGCTAGCTCAAGCCTAGAATAGCATTTCCCCAACTCCCTTATGGCTTCCAAGAGGACCTCATTAAAGGATTTTTTCGACCTGCCGAAAATCACAGAGAACACCTCGACACCGCAGTAACCGATTATTCATTAGTTATGCGTACACTAACCACTTCCCTCTGACCTGAATAATTATTTTCTGTGGATCCAACCACGCTTTTATCCGCCTGAAGAACAATATTTGAGATCTTGTCCTTAGTCTTCAATAAATCCATTTTCCTATACGAAGCATACTTTATTTCCCTAAGAATGGATAATAGGGATTGTTTGAAAACCTCCTCCCCCACATTGCCTACCCCATACTCCATCTCAAGAAAGGCTCTAGCCGATTGAAGAGACCTGATGGTTTCCTCCTGAACCTGAATTTGACCCTCTATATCATCCAGCAGCTTTTGGGCTTCAGCCTTCATCTCACTAATGGATTTGTCAAACTCGGAGCTTAGGCTTTCATAAATCTCCGGCATTATCTCCTTATTCTTGAAAAGCCTCTCAAGTATCTTGCGTTTCTTACAGATTATCGGAAAATTCTTACATAGGTTTTCAACCTGTCTTTCAATATCTGAAATCAAATAAGCCCCTTCTTGCGGAGTAACCTTAATTTTATTAATTGGATAACTCGTTAATTTCCCATTTCTGTTTTCAACAAGAACCTCTTTAATTTCAGCTGAAGGATCTAAAATAAAGGACACTATTCTACCTATCTCTCTATTATGCTCGTCTTTAAGGCTCTTACCAATCAGGGATGAAAAAATATTCTCTGACAATTTTCATGACACCTCCATCCCAGATTTCATTCTTGACCGAAGCTGCTTTCCGTCTTTTCAGACGCCTTTAGTGACGGAAGCTCCGGGAATTTCTCTTTCATCTGCTGCTCAGCCACCAATGCCGCTTCCTCAAGGATTTTTTGGGCATCACTGCTAGCGAGCTCGAAGCTGGGAGATAAACCTGTAATTTCACCAGCTTCAACAACCAGGTCGTTAAGCATTACTCCAATTTCTCCAAGCTCCTTCTCAGCATTCGGCAGTAGTCCACATATCCCGGCTCTAACGCTCTGCAAAACCTGGGTTGCAGGAGCTATTACTGAGACAACATTACCCATCTGAGTTACTGTTCTTAGTCTTAGAGCGACTCTTTCTAGGGCTAGTTGAGCGTTCATCATAAAATTTTCCGTCTTTCTAAGCTCAGCCAGCTCATTTGCCAATATGCGGGCTCTCTGAAGCTGATGTCTTGAATATGCCTCAACAATCTTTGAAAAAAGGCGTTTATCTCTCTCGCTTAGACGGCTTAATATTTCCTCTAGATAATGTATTTGCGCCTCAATTCGTCTAGCCGCTATTTCAATCTTGGTTCTTAGAGGCAAAGAGGGTTTTAAGGCTCCTTTAAGCCCCTTTAGCTCTCCCTCCTCCCATTTCTTATTAAACTTCGATGGCATGCCCTCCACCATTAACCTATTGACTGCTAGATTATGAGCATTTTAAGGCGTAAGTTTAAACTTGCTATCACGCTTAGAACATTAAAGCATATACATGCCTAATAACATCATAACATACTCTAAAAAACGCTTTTCACTTTTTAAGACAAAAATCCATGAAGAAAGCTAGCTATTTGTAAAGGGAACAATACAATTTTTCGGAGGGAAACTGCTCTTTCTTCGAAAAAATAATGTCGATTATAGCCGTCGTTTCCCGGCAAAATAACATGTAATTGTTTATGGAAAAGGGAAAATTCGAATTATAAAAGGGGAGATTGGAGCGGAGATTTGTTTATAACCGGGACAGCGATGCTTCACATATTTCAAAGCATTTCTCTATGACCCACATGGTTCTTCGAACAAGGTCCAGAGGAACCGGTGACGGCGCTCCTTGACGTAACGCTCGATATAGACTTTCATAGAACAATAGATGACTCTGCCTATGAGTTTTCGCAGTTAAAGTCCAGTCTTCCTCAATCCACGGGATGGTTTCTACATTGTAGCTGCGGTCGGGGGTTGGCTTAGTTTCCACCTTCCTTGGCGGAAGATCGCTTGGATTAAAGTACTTCCACTTCAACGAGGAGGAGGATCCGGTTAAGCCGCCCTGCGTTCCCATCACAAGCCATTTATCTTGGGGGTATGCGCATGCTCTAGTTACCTCAATATCAACTATAGGAGCTTCAGGAGCCTTCAAAACTATTTTCACGTGATCCTCAGCGTCGCCTAGAGTCAATGTTCTTTGAAGATCACAGAAAACTTCCGGCTCTTTATTCCCCATTAATTCAAGCCCCTGAATAATTAGGTGCACAGCATTGTTTCTCAGCTCTCCGCCGCCAAATTTTCTCAGCGTCTGCCAATCCCAGCGTCTACCAAATCTATGACTGTAAATTTTCACTAGAACTATGCGCCCTAGTTTTCCGGATTGGATGACTTCTTTAATCTTTAGGTAATCTGGAGAAAACAGACTGTTCTGGAAAACTGTTAGAAGGTTTCCAGTCTTTTTAGCGGCTTCTATCATGGCGTCAGCTTCAGAAAGATTTGTGGCCATAGGTTTCTCGCAGAGCACATTTTTCCCAGCCTCTAAGGCCTTTATGGTTTGAGGGGCATGGAGATAGCTCGGCGTAGCAATTACCACAAGCTCAACTTCCTCATCCTTTATGAGCTCATCGAAGTCGGAATAGGCTTTGCATCCAAATTTTGCTATGGCTTCCTTTCGTCTCTCCTCAATTGGATCTGAAACCGCTACAACCTTATATTTGTCTGGGAGCTGCTCTAGGGCTCTAGCATGAATGTTCCATCCACTTCTTCCTAAACCAGCTATTCCAACTTTCACTGGCTCACTCATCTGCTTTTCCTCCCTTTTTTCATGGAGAAAATATGCTGAAGAGCTTTTTAGCGAACTTTGGCACACCTACCTTAGGATCATCCTTCTCCTCATACTCAATAGAAAGGAAGCCGTTGTAGCCTCCAGACTTAAGAATCTCCTTTATTCGATTATAGTCGATTTCCACTCTTCTTTTTCCAAGTTTCACATTCACCTTCGCATGAGTATGCACAGCATATGGAACCGTCTTTGCTATTTCTTCATAGAAGGATTCTCTCCTATAGTTACCTAGATCCAAGTTCACCCTAACCCACGGGGAATCCACGCTTTCCATAATCTTCACTACGCTATCCGCCTTAGAGGGCATGTTGCCGTGATTCTCCAACGCAATGACAACACCGTTTTCTTCAGCATACTTGACGCATGACTGAAGAGACTCAATCACCCATTTCATAGCCTCCTCCTCAGTATAACCTTGGGGGACACGGCCTCCAAACACTCGAAGACAGGGAGCTCCAAGTTCATGGGCGATTTCCAATCCTTCCTTAACCTTTTCAATCTCCTTATTTCTCTCCTCAGCACTTGGATTACAGAAGTTTGTGGAGATCCCGGCGCCTGAAATCGGCATTCCATGGAAAAGCGCCACTCTTTTCAGCTCCCTGAAATAGGATTTATCTTTGGAGGGAAGCCAGTAGAGAGTTAATTCAACGCCGTCGAGTCCAATTTGATACATCTCCTTAATGAAGTCCTCGTACGTCATTCTGCCATCTTGTAGGTATGCTCTGTATGAATAAGCCGCACAACCAATTTTTATCATAGTTTTTCACCACATGGTAATACT
>CAYNMB010000024.1:6719-18913 GCA_964398235.1 uncultured Candidatus Bathyarchaeia archaeon
ATGAATAAGCCGCACAACCAATTTTTATCATAGTTTTTCACCACATGGTAATACTTAGGTGTGTTGTATATAAAAATAGTAAGGTTTCTTCTGAAAAGACGTTGAGGTTTAGGAAGAAATAGGTTGGCGGATTATTTACTGGTGCGCATAGTTTTCGGCCTTGGTTTCACCAGAAAACTGTTTCCGTCGGCTTGTCTGATAGAACCGCCTCCGTTTCATCCGGCTCAAGCGTTTTTCTTACACCCGTCTTATAGTGCCAATCATATAGGCAGTATCTCACAAGCTTTATGCGTTTTCCTTTCAGATTCTCTGGAAGAACCTCATCTGGAGTGCGTTTTGAAAAGCCAGTTAACTCGATGGTGAAAATACATTTTTCCCATTTTTCACCCTCTTCATCAACAATGTACTCGCCGGTTCTCTCCACATCAACAACTATCCCCTGAAGTTTTCGAATCTTCATTTCAGATCCCAATAAGCTGATAGGATAAGTAGCTTATAACATTTAAGGGGAAAGTAGGCTGGTTCCTAAAGGTTAATAAGATGAGAGGCGTATCTATTCTTGTGATTTAATTTGTCCACAGTAGTTAGATTGGAGGATAAGGAGGGCGTCGTTAAGGGGCCGCATTATTATCTTATTGAACAGCATTCGTTAGATGAGCTTGAAAGGAGAATTCATGCGATTCTAGCGGAGGAGGGGGCGCTGCCGCTTTCAGCTCTCTGGAGGAGGCTTAACTGCCATTTATGGGAGGTAGTGGCGGCTTTAAAAAGGTTGAAGGATAAGGGGCTAGTTGAGGAGGCAGAGGCTACGGAGCAGGCATATCAAAGATAGGAGTTTAATGAGAATTAATTATATTTCTCCTTAAACCATTTTAATATCATTGGAGGTTAAAATCTTGGCTAAAACATCCGCGATCTCGGGCTTCTATAAATTAAGTATTGAAGAAAGACTTGAGAGGGTTAAAGAATTTGCGGATCTAACGGATGAGGAAGCTAAATTGCTTAAGGCGCCAAGCTCCTTAAGTCTAGATTTAGCTGATCGGATGATAGAGAACGTTATAGGAATATTTCCAATGCCTATGGCGGTAGCCGTAAACTTCCTGATAAATGGGAAGGATTACATGATTCCAATGGTTATAGAGGAAAGCTCCGTAGTGGCTGCGGCAAGCTATGGCGCAAAAATGACTAGAAGTAAGGGGGGAATATTCACAAGCAGCACCGAGTCAATTATGATCGGACAGGTGCAGGCAGTTAAGATTAGAGATCCCTACAGAGCTAGGATGGCGATCCTAGACGCTAGGGAAGAAATTTTAAATAAGGCTAATGAGCAGGATCCAATCCTCGTCTCACTTGGAGGCGGGGCCAAGGATTTGAGGGTTAAGGTTATCGAAAGCATTAGGGGTCCAATGGTTATTACCGAGCTTTTGATCGACTGTAAAGACGCTATGGGCGCGAATGCTGTCAACACCATGTGCGAGGCTGTTGCGCCGCTGATAGAGAAGATAACTGGAGGCAAAGTTTATCTTAGAATAGTATCGAATCTCGCGACTGAAAGGCTTGCGAGGGCATGGACGGTTGTCGACAAGAATGCTGTTGGAGGAGAGGAGGTTGTCGACGGCATACTTGAGGCCTACGCCTTCGCCGCAGCTGATCCCTATAGGGCGGCGACCCACAACAAAGGAATATTGAATGGCATAATAGCCGTTGCATTGGCAACCTGCAATGATCACAGGGCTATTGAAGCTGGAGCCCATGCGTATGCCGCTAGATCTGGACGTTACATGCCGCTCTCGGTTTGGGAGAAAAATGAGGACGGTGACCTAGTTGGTTCCATAGAACTGCCTATGGCTGTTGGCATAATTGGAGGCGCAACGAAGGTTCATCCAATAGCGAAAATAGCCCTGAAAATTCTAGGCGTGAAGTCAGCCCGCGAGTTAGCTGAAGTTATGGCCGCTGTAGGCTTAGCGCAGAATTTAGCCGCCTTAAGAGCCCTTGCACATGAGGGCATACAGAGAGGGCATATGGAGCTTCATGCAAGAAATATTGCTATAATGGCTGGTGCAACCGGCGAACTCATAGATCTGATCGCCGAGCAGATGGTTAAAGAGCGTAAAATCAGGATGGATAGGGCTAAGGAGCTCCTTGAGGAGTATAGGAAGAAGGAAGGGAAGACGTAAAGTCGCCTAAATCATCCCACATTATTGCTTAGAGGATCCTTATTGTGGCAAGGCTCTTCTTCCTTGTTTCCGGCGAAAATCCAACCCTCCCTTTTTCAGAAGTTAAGTCCATACTTGAGGCTGAGGGATACAGATACAGGGTTTTAGGGGAGCTAACTCAAGCCATAAGGATTGAAGCCGATCAAAGCTGTGTGGAATCAGTTAAATTTAGGTCAGCATTGGCGAAAATTTGCTGCCTAGAGATCTTCATTTGCAGAGCATCATCCAATGAAATAATTTCCAGCGTGAAAAAGCTTGATTTCACAAGATTCTTAGAGGATGACGAAACCTTTGCGGTAAGAATAATGAGGGTTAGAGGGTTCTCTAAAGACATTTCACGCTCGATGCTTGAACGGAAAATCGGTGGAATAATCCTAGAAAATACAAAAACAAAAAATGTAAAGGTTGATCTGAGAAATCCGGATAAAACCTTTTTCGGACTGTTCACAGACAACCTTTTTCTATTCGGCCTAAAGCTCGCCGACATAAAACATAAAGACTTATTTGAAAGAAATCCGGGGAAAAGAGTTTTCTTTCATCCAGCGGCAATAAATGCTAAAGATGCTAGATGCATGGTTAATCTTGCTCGATCAAGGGCGGGCAACCTAGTTTTAGACCCGTTCTGCGGAACCGGAGGCTTATTGATCGAGGCTGGCTTAATCGGCTGCCGCGTCCTAGGCTTCGACATCGATAGACTCATGATTAATGGATGCTGGAGAAACCTCAGTTTCTTCGGTATAGAGCCGGAGGGGCTGGGTGTCGCCGATGCACGTTGGCCGCCGCTGAGAAACATGAGCGCTGATCACATTGTTACGGATCCACCCTATGGAACAGCCTCCTCAACCTTCGGTTCCTCGACAAGAAGCTTGGTGGAAAGATTTTTTTCAGCCGCTGTAGATGTTCTTAAGCATGGTGGAGTAATGTGCATTTCGGCTCCGAAAAATGTGGGGCTTGGTGAGATAGGGATTAAACATGGATTTAAGCATCTTGAATCCCACTTCATTTATGTTCATAGAAGACTTACGAGGGAGATTGCTGTTTTTAAGCGGATTGACTAATATTGGTTTTTTGTTCATTGGTGATGAGAGATGAGCTTAAGGATAATTTTTCTTGGAACAGCCGCAAGCATACC
The DNA here is from genome assembly GCA_964398235.1 of uncultured Candidatus Bathyarchaeia archaeon. Lineage (GTDB taxonomy): Archaea > Thermoproteota > Bathyarchaeia > Bathyarchaeales > DTEX01 > DTEX01. The sequence continues at coordinate 10,065 of CAYNMB010000024.1, forward strand.
GACGGATGAGAGAGCTCTACCCTCCATAGTTGTCCAGCGTAAGGGGGAAATATTGATGTTTGATTGCGGTGAGGGAACGCAGAGACAAATGATTAGGGCTGGAATAAAGCTGAACCGAAAAATGAAAATTTTCATAACTCACATGCACGGCGACCACGTTCTCGGCTTACCCGGAGTAATTCAAACCATGTCTCTTTTAGGCAGAACAAAAAAACTTCAAATCTACGGTCCAAGAGGGATAAGAGAGTTCATGGAGGCGATACTTAACACCATAAGATTTTGGCTAGGCTTCCCCCTAGAAATATATGAGATCCATGAGGAAGGACTTGTCTGCGACGAGGAGGAATATGAAGTGCATGCCGTTTGGGCTGAACATACGGTGCCATCATTAGCTTACGCATTAATCGAAAAACCTAGACCTGGAAAATTCTATCCGGAGAAGGCGATAAAGCTCGGCGTTCCGAAGGGCCCGCTTTGGTCGAGGCTTCAGAGGGGAATGAATGTAGAACTTCCGAACGGTAGGGTGATTAAGCCTGAAGATGTTCTTGGACCGCCTAGACCGGGTAGAAAAATTGTTTATAGCGGCGATACTAGGCCATCTGAGAAGATTGTTGAATTGTCTAGGGAGGCTGATGTTTTAATTCATGAGGCGACCTTCGATGATGGGATGATGGAGAAGGCTGCTGATGAGGGACACTCGACGGCGGGTGAAGCCGCAGAGGTTGCTTTAGCCGCCAATGTGAAGCTCCTCGTATTGACTCATATAAGCGCCAGATACAATAATCCAAGGATTCTGCTTGAGCAGGCTAAAAAAATTTTCCCAAACGTCTATATACCTAGCGATTTAGATTTGATTGAAGTTCCATTTCCGGAAAACTAGCTTTCAAGCAGATTTTTTAGCCTTCTTATACTTTCTTCAACGTTTCTTACAGATTCTATGACCAGAGCTCCCTCATAATTTATTTTCTTTAACATATTTAAGAATCTACGCCAATTTATGTTTCCATACCCTATTCCAAGATGGGAGTCATTTTCACCGAAATTGTCGTGGACATGAACATGAACTATTTTATCCGAGAAATTCTCCAAGAAATCATCTATCTGTTCATTTATGTTCGCATGTCCAACATCAAACGTTAAGCCCAAGCCGTAGGCACATTCACCCAATTCTTCATAGAATCTTCTAAAATCATTGATGCTCTTCAGAAGGAATGGAAATGGATCTGGAACATTCTCTATGGCTATGTTTACTCCAAATTTCCTCGCTGATTTAAGCAGCTCCTTAACTCCTCTGAGATTTAGCTTCCAACATAGGCTTCGGGAACCGCCAGCCGAGTTTTGAAGCCCGGGATGAAAAACCCAACATTCAGGATTTAGCTGCGCAGAGAACATTATTGACTGTTTGAGGCGCTTCAATGATGCATGCCTAATTGTCGGTGAGGGGGAGGCTATGTTTATGTTAGCGAAGGGAGCGTGAACACTTAGGCTTAAACCCTTCTCTCTAAAAATTTCTTTAAGAACATTCACCCTCCGACTGTTAAGCGTATGTGCGCCTTCATCAACTATTTCAACATGCTCAACATTCAAATTAATTTTGGACAAATACTTCACTAGCGTATTGAAAGGTTTGTTGAGACAAAAGAGCATTGACAAACCTAGACGCATATGGTTGCCTCTCTCCATCCGCTCATCAAACTCTATCTTGCGGTTCTAGGCGTCAACCAATTTATCAGGCTTCGCGGATCCTCACATACAATCTCAACGCATATTGGACCTAAGGGAGATTCCCCATAAGGTTGTGAAAAGGATATGTGTCCAGCATATGCAACCTGCTTATTCAGGTAGAAAATGATTTTGTTTCCTCTAACGCCCCTCAGTAGAACGGTTCTCGCGGCGTCGAGTATGCGCTCCCTTCTAAGGAGATCATGAAATCTTATTAGGGATTGAGATCCCTCAGCCCTGCCGACGAGTCTCTTATGCTCGCCCTCCTCAATAAGCCGTAACTCGATGGTTCCGAAAACCCTTTGAACCGCAACCCTAACCTTATTTTCATCTTCAGTTGGGTTTACCTCAACTTCAATTTTAACCTCAACTTTTCCGCTAAGTTCACTCATCCTTCATCACTTTCTCCAAGATTTTTTCAAACTCTCTTTTCAAGCAGTCTATTGAACCCTCATTAACGATCATATAATCCGCTAGGGCTATGACTTCACCTATGCCGACGTTAAGTTCTCTTTGATCACGCATATAAAATGTTTCCCAATCCTTGGGGTCATCGCTTCTCCCCCTTGCAAGGAGACGCCTAAACCTCGTTTTAGGCGAGGCATGAATGGCTACAATCTTGAAGTTTGGAAACTCCTTCCGGAACTCTTTAACCTCATGGAGACTGCGCAGGCCGTCAACCACTATGATCGAGGCGTCATGCATTTTTATTTTAGGTATGCATCTACGCGCTATTGCTTCAGGCCCTTCCTCAGCCCTGATTTCAAGCATGAGCCTCCCTAGATTCTCCGGTGTGGGCTCGATGTTTCTGCGTTTTGCCTCAGCCCTAACTTCATCTCCCATAACAACGACTGGAAAACCATGTTGACGGGCGACTTCTCTTACAACTCCCTTACCTGCGCCAGGCATGCCGACAATACCAATAATGACCTTTGCCATCTCCACATCACTCTTAAGCATTAATCTAAAGAAAGATAGGATAAATTTATCTCCAAAAACCTACACTATTTCTAGTAAAGACATGTGGGGAAAACGGTAGGTTGATTGGTTGTGGAGTTGATTCGCAGTTTTATTGCTTTTGACATAGAGGATGAAAACATTGTCAGAAACATTTCTAAGGTTCAGTCAATGCTTCTTGAAACTGGAGCTGATCTTAAAATAGTTAAGCCCGAAAACATCCATATCACAGTTAGGTTTTTGGGCAATGTATCCCCCGGCATGATTGACCGGATCTCCAGTGAAATGGAAAAGGTGAGTTTCTCCCCATTTGATGTCGAGGTTAAGGGTTTAGGGGCATTTCCAAACTTGAGGCGCATAAATGTTGTTTGGGCTGGAATAGGAAGAGGGGCGGATGAATTGAGAAGCATATATTATCAGCTTGAACCTAGGCTTCAAAGGCTTGGTTTTAGACCTGATAACAAGAGTTTCAGTCCACATTTAACCATAGCGCGTGTCAGAAGCGGCAGGAATAAGGGTGAATTAGCGAAGCTAATTATGGATCTAGAGGAATATAGGTTTGGGGTTTTTAGGGCGAAATGTTTAAGATTGAAGAAGAGCGTTTTAACCCCAAAGGGACCAATATACTCTACTTTAAGAGAGGTTTGCAGATAGAGGATGGCGGGTTAACCTAGCGGCATGTAATGCCATATGACTTTTATGTTGCTGTCTTAAGTAGATGGGCGAAGTGATGGTTATGGTGAATGTCGCCGAAGAAAAATTGGCTGAGATTAGGGAGATTTGCGAGAAGGTTCTTAGGAGAGTGGTTCCAAGCGATGAAGAGCGGCGGAGAACCATAGGGTTTTCCATACAGCTCGTTGATAGGCTTAGATGTGAATTGAATCGTGAGAACATTGAGGCTGATGTTCAAGTTGAGGGATCTATAGCGAAGGATACTTGGCTTGCAGGCGACAAGGACATAGATATATTCATAATGTTACCGAAGGAGTATGGTAGAGAAGTTTTCGGCAGAGTTCTAGAAGCCGCTAAGAGAGTTTCCGGCAATAATTTTCTGGAGGCTTATGCCGAGCATCCTTACTTAGAGGCTTATATAGATGGATTTACAATCAACTTCGTCCCATGCTTTAAAGTTAAAGAAGCCAGCGAAGCCAAGTCTTCCGTCGATAGAACCCCATTCCACACGCTCTATGTTAAAAGCCGACTAAATGAGCGGATTAAAAATGAGATACGTTTGTTGAAGCAGTTTATGCATGGAATCGGCGTTTATGGAGCAGAAATCAAGGTTGGAGGCTTCAGCGGATACCTCTGCGAAATCCTCACATTATATTACGGCGGCTTCATCAACGTTTTGAAGGCTGCTTCCAAATGGCAGAGAGGGGAGATCATTGACATTGAAGGACACTATAAGAGCCGCGAGGATGCTAGGATAAGATTCCAAAACGATTCGCTCATAGTTGTTGATCCAGTAGATAAGAACAGGAATGTTGCTTCAGCTGTTAGAGCCGATAGATTAAGCGAATTTATTTTGGCGTCTAGGATTTTTTTGAGCAAGCCGAATATTAAATTCTTTTATCCACGCGAGGTTGAAGCCTATTCTATTGAAGATTTGAAGCATATAATGGGTTCTAGGGGGACAGCTTTCATATTCATTAAAACCGGAGGCATAAAAGCGGTTCCCGACGTTCTTTGGGGGCAACTATACAAGTCTCAGAGAGCGCTGACAAAACTGATTAAGCGATTTGACTTCAACATCCTACGCAGCGCTGTTTGGAGCGATGAAAAAAACATAAACATATTTGTTTTTGAACTGTCATCCCGTATTCTCCCAGCCGTTGAGAAGCATTTAGGCCCACCAATTGAGAAAATAAGTGATTGCGAAAGATTTCTGAAGAAGCATTTGAACTCTAATTCAACTTTCTCTGGACCCATGGTGGAGGGCGATAGACTGATTGTTGAGAGGAGGAGACGCTATGTGGATGCCGTTGAACTCTTGAAGGAGGGGCTTAAAGATGGAGGCAGAGGCTTAGGAGTCGCCAGCATGGTTTCAGAGGCTTTTAAGAAATCGCTAGAAATCCTCGTCGGCGATGAAATCGGGGAATTCTATTCCTCAAACAATGATTTCGCAAAATTTTTAACCAAATATCTCATCGGCAAACCTCAATGGCTTTTTTAAAGGCTTATTGCAGGTTGTTTAGCCATGCATAATCCTGTTCCCCTTGAGAAGCTTGATGCTGAAAAGTTTGGTCAAATAATATGCTATCCTAGATATGATTTTGATAGGTTTGTCAGGCGGATTAAATGTATGAGGGAGCTTGGAGTGGAGGCTTTATGTTTTTGCGGTGGAAAAATGGTTGCAAACATTCCAGTTTTGGGTAAGGGTTGCACCAGCATAGTTTTGCTCGCTCTCATGAGGGATGGTTCTAAAGCAGCCTTAAAGATATGTAGAACCGACTCCGACGAAGCTAGAATAGTCCATGAGGCTAAAATGCTTCAGATAGCCAATAGCGTGGAGGTTGGACCCAGATTACTAGGCTATAGAGACGGTTTGCTACTAATGGAGTATTTTGAAGGAAAAACTTTTCCGGAGTGGATTTCAGGACTGAGCAATGAGGAGAACGATGTCTTAAGACTTCGGAGGATTCTTAGAGACTTGCTTGAGCAATGCTGGAGGCTTGATTCTATAGGCTTGGATCATGGTGAACTTAGCTGGGCTGATAAGCATTTAATCGTAGATTTTGAGGATAGGATTCACATAGTTGATTTTGAAACTGCAAGTGATAGGCGTAGGACGGCGAATGTAACTTCCATAAGCCAGTATCTGTTCATTAAAGGTGGAGTGGCCAAAATTATTCTACAGAAGATTGGGCATATTGATAGGGATTCGCTTATTTCGGCTTTAAGAAAATATAAGAAAACCCGTTTAAGAGGGGATTTTGAAAATATTCTTAATGTTGTCGGGTTGTGAAGACTCCCCTATGATCCCTCTTTTCACACTTCTCTTGTCTCGCATTTAAGCTTCTTCACTATCTCCTCAACCTTCGCTGGATCAACCTTCAACGTGTAAAGCCTTTTCCGCGTCCTTAGCTTAAGTTTCACAACATTCTTCAGCCTTTTTATTCTACAGTATTCTGCCTTCTCGGATAATCGAATAAATTCTTCCACATCAAAGATTTCAGCCGGCATGTTCAAAATCCCGCCTGAAACATGTTTTACTAAAAACAGTTTTTGATTCAAATAAATATTTTGCATGTTAAGATTGCTTCATGCTCTTGAATTTTCTTCTTGCTTCTTCCACATATTCATGGAATTCTTTGCCTCCACTTTTTTCATAGTTGTAGCCTAATTTCGAATAGAGTGCTCTTATAATTAATTCTTCGACGTACCGGCTTCCTATGTTGCCGAGTATTCTTCTAAGGGCGTATGCGAACTCCCTAGGCTTCTTCGGCACATCTTCCTTTTTTATTCCGGCTTCCTCTTTTAGAAGAAAGAATATTGCTGTCTTAGCGGCTTCACCCAATAGATTCATGCTTTCCTCCACGGCGCTAAGGAACATTCTATCAAATGTTTCATTTGCTTCAGATTCGGATTTAGAACTTTCATTTTTAATTCTTATTTCCCTCCCAAAAATCATAGAACTGGAGTTAATTTTACTTCAGCAAATTCACCCTCGGTTGAGAGCTCAACATTTAGTAACGGGGTTTTAGGTTTAACGCCTTGAATAAAGAGTGAACCATGAATCTCCCTAGCAATTAAGTGCATGTCAGCTAAAGCCCTAAGGTGATCGGCTACGGTAACATTCGGTCTAACAATATTTAGCCTTACATGATTAAAGTTTCGAATAAACGCCACATCTACTCCTAGAATCTTCAGTATCTCCTTTTCACCATACATGTATTCAAGCGTGTCGAAACCGACTATTGAGAAAACTGGACCCTTAGATTTTTCTCTCAGCTCTGAAATCACATTCCAGAGTATCCACATATCTTCGCTTATGGATTTTCCATTAAGGAAAATTCTATATCGGTCATGTTCTTCTTCAACTCCGCCTATAGCCCGATATTCCACAACCCTAAGATTTTGCTCCAAAAATTCTTCTTGAACAAGCGGTTCAAGAAACTTTTTAACCATTAATGCGCTTGTACTCTGCGGTGGGAGAATAACTACACATCCATTCTGGTTTAAGAAGTTCTGCGCAAGCACGCAGAATAAGAAACTTGGCTGAAACGAAACGTCCTTTTCAATCTCAAGCAGATTATAGGTTCCGCCTCGAATCCTAGATCCCAAAATTTTGTCAAGATCATAAATTCCCGTGGAAAAATAATTTTCGCCATGCGGTATGACCCTAAATTTCTTGGTGAGTCCGAACATCATGGCGTTAACATGCTTAAAGACTTTAAAGCCTCTCTTTAATGTGAATGGAAGCTCCAAACGCGTGATCTCGGATCCACGGGCTTTAACTATTCTCAAATATCTTAGAGGAGCACCATTTATTTCGCTTTTCCTAAGGTTGAGAATGTAATCTGAGAGGAATTCAACTGGCTCATAATATTCTCCAATCTCAGGCTTCTCAACGACAACCATCGTTGTGCATCGAAGCTGTCTAACAACTTTGCCTAAAACCGTGTGGACGAGCACTCTAATCTCCAGGGGATCCTTAATCATTTGGGAGAGAGCTGAAAAAGGATCTATTACGAGTCTAGTAGCCTTGAAGCTCGAAACCTCCTCCACTATTTGCTTAATTATCGCTGAGGTTCCCTCCTCTTTCAACGTGGGTATTTCCAAAAATCTGAATTTCCCCTTCTTCTCTAGGCTCTTAAAGTTGAATCCTAAGCTCCGCATATTGCTAAGGAAGCTCTCATAGCTTTCAGCGAAGCTTACGTAAATTCCCTTCTCACCAAACCTTTTCGCTCCGTCATGAAGCCAGTTAGCTGCAAAAATCGTTTTTCCAACGCCTGGTGGACCGGTAACGGAAACCAGACTTCCGGGGGAGAATCCTCCAATAGATAAATCGAGTTCTAAAACCCCGGTGGACACATATCTCATGAAGATCTCTAACTCTCCTTTAAAACCCCACCTTATAATGAAGATGATTTTGGTTAATAGATCATTATAAATAATCAGTCATAAAAAACTTTCTTACGCTTAAATTAAAAAATCTTAGAATGTTATGGATAAATTATTGCTTTAGCCCCGTGTTTCTGAGAAATCGTGAAGGTTGCCGTTCACTATTGTTTTGACGACTTTAACATTATATTTCCCCGGTTTGCCACTTATGTCTAAAACCACTAGGTCAGCGACGCAGCCTTCAGCTATGTAGCCAACATTATTCAAGCCTTCTAGGATTGCTTGATTATGTGAAGTCATGTCCGACGCAATTTTTAGGGCTTCCACGAAGCCTCTTGCTTTAGCATCAATCATGAAGCCTTCATGATCAACCGTGAATAAGTTGAGCAGATTTTCGAACGCCTTGTCCATCGTCAATAGGCTTCCAAAGAGAGTGTTTTTCGCCGGCTCCTTCCACTCGCCATCCACATCCAGAAACTTCTTAACGAACAAAACATTTTCGTCTGGAGGCTTATAGCCGACGACAGATAATATTTGGAAGCCGCCTCTAGGTATTTCCTCCTCTACTATAAAAGACGCGTCGGTCACGGCGATAAGTTTGTTTCCCAGCCCCTTCTGGATTTTCCGCTCAATAATGTCTGATACATATCGCATGTCAACATGATAGCCGTCAACTATAATTTCTATGAAGAGTGGCAGGGTTAATGCTCCCTCATATGTTCCACCGCCATCAAATGGTTTAAAGGACTGCCCCATGGATCCATTGGTCACATGGACAATATACTTTAATCCCTTCTTGTAGGCTTCCTCAAGCTGCTTGGCTGAAGCCTTAGAATGCCCGCAACCGACAATGAAGCCCATAGAGGAAGCGTATTCTATTAAATCGGAGCCAAAGTCAGCAACTATGTTAACCAGCTTAACTCCACCGACAGCTACCAGATCTTCTAAGAGGGGTTTGGCTTCAGGCATCCAAGGCTCAACAATGTATTCTCTCGGCTGCGCTCCGCCGCATTCTCTTCTAATGAAGGTTCCCTCAACGTTAACTCCATCAATTCTGGCTCCATCAACGCCGTTGCGTGGAGAAAGCATATAGTCTCTGACAGTTT
>CAYNMB010000025.1:0-3774 GCA_964398235.1 uncultured Candidatus Bathyarchaeia archaeon
TCTATATCCTCTTTCTGTTCTCCATGAAGAAATAGGAAAGCCTATTTCTTTGAAAAACCGTATAATCTCATCAATTAAATCAGGTATCGCTGATTAACCAAACTGAGTTGCAACGTTGCGGTCTATCCAACCATCTCCATCTATAGAGGCTTAAAGAAATCTGATTTTCAGAATTCATAAGAAACTTTTGGAGGATGGGAAATACTGAAATACTTTTGGAGAGAATCTTTAATTAACCGATTTGTTGGAGGGATAGAGTCATCGAGCCAGTTTCTCTAGCGGTAGTTGGAGTTGGAGGATACGCCGCTACTCACGTGAGGATTGCGGAAACCCTAGAGAAGGAGGGCTTAATAAAGCTGGAGGCCGTGGTTATTAGGAATCCTGAAAAGTATCGGAGGGAAGTGGAACACTTCAAGGATAGATCGGTGAAAATCTACAGGAGCTATGAGGAACTACTGGAGGCTGAGAAGGGTAGGATTGAGGCTGTAACCTTACCTACAGCCATACATCAGCATAAAGATATGACTGTGAAGGCTTTAGAGCATGGCTTTAATGTCCTCGTTGAAAAGCCTCCTGCCGCAACAATTCAGGATTTAAACGAGATGATTGAGGCGGAAAAGAGGTCTGGAAAAATTTGCGCCGTTGGATTTCAATCTCAATCAAAAACGGTTGTCCGAAAATTGAAAGAACATATTTGCAACGGAAAGCTTGGTGAAATAAAGGCGGTTTTAGTTAAAGGTAAATGGAAGCGGTTGGATTCATATTATGAGAGAAATGCTTGGGCAGGAAAATTCATGCATGAGGGAAAATATGTTCTGGATGGCACCATAAATAATCCATTAGCCCACTATTTAATGAATGCCCTATATTTTGCAAGCAGAGAATGGCAGAAGGCAGCGTTCCCATTAAAGGTTAGAGCCGAGCTTTATAGAGGACATAGAATAGAGGGTGAGGACACCTCATGCTTGGTGGCTGAAGTTGACGGCGGGGCTAGGGTCTTCTTCTTCGGCACCCTCTGCAGCCCATTTCAAAGCAACCCCACCCATAGAATCATTGGAACTAAGGGTATTGCTGAATGGACTCTTAAAGACCATGCCTACATAAAATATAAAAATGGAGAAGTCGAGGTGATAAAAGAGGATGGGAAGAATGAGAGGGTTGAAATGTTTAGAAACTTTGCAAGACACTTGAGGGGATTGGATGAAGAAATCAACTGCCCCCTAGAAATGACTAAACCATTTGTCTTAGCAGTAAATGGCGCTTACGAATCGGCGGGAAAGATAAAGCAGATTCCAGACAAATTCATAATTAGAAAGCCGGAGAACAATTCAATTTCAACAACCATTATTGGAATCGAAGAAATCATCGACAAGGCATTTGAAACCCAAAAGCTATACTCCGATCTAGGCGTAGAATGGGCTTACAAAACCCAGTTCTTCCCGCTCAAAAACTACAACAAGTTTAGTCTAATAATTTGAGGAGGGAACAGCATGAAGATTTCCGTAATAACCGATGAAATTAGCTCTGATCTTGAAACCGCGGTAGAAATCGCCTCAGACTGGGGCGTAAAACATGTTGAGATAAGGAAGATTTTGGGGCATAGGGTTCCAGACGGGGATCTTAAGGTTAAACAGATGAAGGAAATAATGTCATATTATGGTGTAGAGGTTGTAGCGATTTCTCCCGGAGTATTCAAGTGCGGTATTGAAGACTTATCTGCGATTAAGAGCCATTTGGAAAATAGGCTTCCACGCTCAATTGAGCTTGCATGTGACTTAGGGGCAAAAATCATTATAGTTTTTGGCTTTAGAGGCGAATCCTCCGAATATGGCAGATACTTCAACCGTATGGTTAATATTTTAGGAAAAGCGGCGGATTACGCTGCAGAAAGAGATATTATACTTGCACTTGAGAATGAACATTCATGCCTAGCTGATACTGGAGAAAAAACTGCAAATCTAGTTAAAGCGGTTAAAAGAGAGAATCTTAGGGTAAACTGGGATCCATGCAACGCCTTTATGTCTGGTGAAAATCCATTGAAGGGTTACGAATATGTTAGAGATTTGGTGGTACACGTACACTTGAAAGACGCTATCATTGATAAGGATGCGGGAAAAAGGAAATATGTACCCATTGGAGAAGGAGAAGTGAACATTTTTGATCAAGTAAAAAGGTTAAAGGCGGATGGCTATAAAGGTTGTCTTTCCATTGAAACCCATATAAGGAGGGAGAAGGTTAAAAACACGTTTAAATGCTTTAAAAAACTCAAGAGTTTTCTCGAAAGCATTTGATACGTGAATTTCTCGGACACATTCCTTTAATCCCCTTATAGTTTATTCTATTATTAAAGAATGGTGCTAGGGAATCAAAAATTCAGCATTAGTAAATCAAATAAAGATTTATATTCATGATTTTCTTCATAACGATGGCTATGAGACTTGAATCCTATCCGAAAGCCTATTTTGAACTTATGGCTTCCGCCTCATTACTATTATTAACTATGGGTCTACCTTCAGCCTTTTTATCCATTTTCGCCCGTGAATTGAATCCTTCAGAATTTCTTATCGGACTTGTTTCTTCAGCATGGTTCATTTCTAGGATATTCGTAGAGATGCCTTCAGGAGCCCTCATAGACAACTTTGGAAAGTATAGGATCCTTGCCATAGGCTTAGCGCTCTCCGCTTTTGGAGCATTCATATGTTCGCTGGCGAATACGATTTACTTACTTATATTGGGACGGATAATCTGGGGGATAGGAACAAGCCTATTTTTCAGCGGTAGCTCCGCCACCATTTTCGACCTCTTTGAATCAAATGTTAGGGGACGGGCATTAGGAATCTTCCAGTCAATACAGTTTATAGGCTTGTTTCTGGGGGCGCCTTTAGGAAGCTTCATGGCAGGCATTATAGGATATAATGAGGTCTTCCTCACATCTTCGATATTGACGTTATGCTCATTATTAATAGTTGTAATGTCCAAGTGGCTTAGAGAAGTCGATAACATGCAGGTTAGGAAAAGAAGTCTCTCCTTCATGAAAACCTCTATAAAACAGGTTCTTCCAAATGTAAAAAATTGGCCATTAACCGCAATTTACATAAACTCCTTCACTAGGATGATGATGTGGAGCGGTCTCTCAACATTTTTTCCGCTCTTCCTTTCCGATCTTGGAATAAAGGTGGAACTTATCGGACTTGTATTCGCATTTCGAACTCTCGGCATAATTTTCTCCACAACAATCTCGGGTCTTCTATCTGACCGTATTGGGAGAAAACCAGTCATCATATTGGGGCTAGCTGTAATCGCCTTCACCCTCTATGTCTGCACCTTAACCAGCCTCATAAGCATCATAGAAATACTGTTTTTAGTGGGGTTACTAAATGGATGTGGTCAAGGATTAGTTCTAACCTCGCTGATGACCTTATTATCAGACGCCGCGCCTCCGAAAAATAGAGGCGGAGCCCTAGGCGTATATAGAACGTTCATGGATCTAGGCGGCTTCATTGGCCCACTTTTTTTCATGGAAATTTTTGGAAGAATGGGCGCTTACCCCGCTTTCATGTCCGGCATAGCCATAGCCATGGTGAGCATTGCTTTCGTATCCTCCATTAAAGTTCAAAATCAAAGTAAATTCGTTAATTCTTAGAGCATGAATTTCATTTCTTTCTAAACCATGTTTTCAGCATTCATGCGCGGATTTTAGAAAAAATTTGAAAAACAAGAACGGCGTCACGGAGAGAGGCAAGTTTATATTTTAGGCGATATTTAAGGTGATTT
>CAYNMB010000025.1:3874-17225 GCA_964398235.1 uncultured Candidatus Bathyarchaeia archaeon
AACGGCGTCACGGAGAGAGGCAAGTTTATATTTTAGGCGATATTTAAGGTGATTTATGGTATGTATGATTAAAATTTACGAGAATCCTTCCTTAAATAATCCGGTTTTAGTGGAAGGGCTCCCAGGCATAGGGCTTGTTGCGAATATTGCTGTTGCATACCTGATAAAAGAACTTGACGCTAGGTTATTTGGCGAAATCAAGTCCTCTTATTTTCATGACATCGCATTTAGCGAGGGGATGGGGCTACTTAGCCATCCCGTCAATCAATTCTACTACTATAGTGGAGAAAAATGTGGGCGAGATCTGATACTACTCTACGGAAACACTCAAGCTTTAACCGCTCGCGGTCAATATGAACTTTGCGGACATATACTTGACGTAGCCCAGAATGCAGGTTGCGACTTTGTCATAACCCTCGGCGGCTACAAGCCTGGAAGAAATGTTACTAAACCACGCTTATACTTCGCCGCTTCAGATGAGGAAACCGCAAAGATCGCTAGGGATCTGGGCGCTGAACCGCTTCACATCCGGATCCTCGGTTTAGCTGGACTGCTAATTGGAATGAGCAAGCTACGTGGACTCAAGGGCTTATGCCTATTATCCGAAACGCCGGGAACCTACCCAGACGTTAAAGCAGCGCATGAGCTTTTGAAAGCTTTCTCAAGAATCGTTGATATAAAAATTGACGTAGACAATTTGCTGAAATATCAGGATCCATCGGAGCTGATAAATGTTATACCGCCATTTGACTTTGGAGCAACTTCCAAGAAAAAGGAAAAGAAGAAGCTCAAGCCGGGATGGCTGATTTAAGAAAATAAATAAAAAGGAGGATGGAGTTGCGCCGTATATTTATTCGCCCTTAGACTCCTCTATAAATTGTTGATATATTTTTTGCACTCTTTCAGCGGCTGGTCCTGATCCCTCAACCACTCCGTCTCGAGTCACTTTAATTCTATCCATAACCCATATGAAGCCTTCTTTCTCATACAGTCTAACCATTCTTGGGAAGAAGCGCTCTAGTCTTTCAGCCAGCCCCTTAAGGTCGAATGGTTTTTCAGTGGTGAATATTTCGGCAACCCTGCTTCCACTTAATACGATTTTTGGAAAATGCTGTCCATCGGAAGCCTCAGCATCAGTCAAACATAGGGTTAGACTTCTAGGGTCTATTCCGACAAGCGTTCCAGTATATGTTTTACCGTCAATTGTTATTACGCTAACCATTTTATCCACAAGTGAAGAGATTTCGGCCATGAATTTTCTTTCTACCACGGACATGATTCTACTTCCTTAACACGTGAATTCCACTATCTTAATGCTCAATCAAACTTATTACTTTACTGTATGAAGTCGCCGCTTATACGTTTAATTTGCTGCTCTAAAATCAGTATGGTGTTTGGAGGTACATCTCGATAAACAACTATGTTTGGGCCGATCCAGCTATGGTTGCCAACCTTTACGCCCGGCATGAAGAGCGTTCCTACGCCGGTCATAACGTTATCGCCCATTATAACACCGATCTTCTTTCTTCCGCTATCCACTAGCTCGCCTTTAATCGTCATTTTGATCGTCTTCTTGTCAAGCCTTAAGTTCGCTGAAATTGTTCCAGCCCCTAGGTTGCATCCTTCGCCGATGACGCTGTCTCCAATATAGGAGAGATGACCGATACGCGTATTATCCATTACTATACTGTTCTTAACTTCACATGAGTTTCCGATCCTAACGTTTCTGCCTATGCTCGTATATGGGCGAATATAACAGTTTGGGCCAATATCGCTTCCATCACCTATGTAGACGGGGCCCTCAATATAAGAGCCTGAACGAATTAAGGCGTTTTCACCCACATAAACCGCGCCTTTAACATGCACATTCTCCTCAATTGTTCCGAGGAAACATTGCTTAATTGTTTTAAGAACCCGCATATTCGCATCTAGAAGATCCCATGGTCTTCCAATGTCAAGCCACTCCTCCCTCGATATACGTGCAGATAGCACCTTTCTCCCTTCCTTGATGGCTAGTCGAATAGAGTCTGTAATTTCAAGTTCACCCCTCGCCGAGGGTTTTGTGCACTTTATAAAATCGAAGATCTCGCTTGAAAACACATATATCCCCGCGTTCACCCAATTGCTGGATGCCGTTCCAGAAGAAGGTTTTTCCAAGATGTCGATAACGCGCTCTCCATCAATTTCTAAAAGACCGTAGTGCTCTGGCTTTTCAGCTTGAACCGCGGCTAAAGTTATTGTAGGCTTGTTTCTTTCATGAGCCTCGAGAACGGATTTTATGGCATTAACCGATAAGAGTAGATCGCCATTAATGGCGAGGAAATATTCATCATTCACGTATTTTTCTGCAGTCGCTATGGCATCAGCTGTTCCTAGAGTCTCTCTTTGAACAAGATAATTGATTTTAACTTTGAATTTTTCTCCATTGCCAAAATAATTTTTAATCATTTCAGCCTTATAGTTGACAACAAGCAAAATTTCCTCTATTCCCGATTCCTTAAGCGCGTTTATGAGATGTTCTAAAATGGGTTTCCCGCCGATAGGTATCATGTGCTTAGGGCGGGTGAAAGTTAGGGGTCTAAGCCTTTGACCTTCACCAGCAGCTAATACAACCGCTTTCATTTAGACTCGCTACCCTATCCTCCTTGGATAAGAGTAAGAGTGGGAAAAAATAAAATTTATGAACTAGGTTAGCCGCCCATTTTTAGACTCCACATATTTTGAGAATTAAATTGGCAACCGTGGAGCCAAATTCTCTGCAAAGGTTTTTCTCTTTCTCGCTTTCTGGAGCCCCAACAATCGCTAGACCGTAATGCTGACGTCTTGAAAAGCCCTTCACAATCATGCCGTGGATTAGAAAAGCCCGTATTATTGAGAGTAATGTTGTTTCAGCTCCGCTTGCAGTTCCGCCAGAAGTCGTAAATGCGGCTCCCACTTTCCCCTCAAGCCTGCCATGGATCTCAACGCTTCTATCAAACATGTCCTTAACCTTCGCGCTCATGTCACCATAATATGTTGGGGATCCCACAATTATTCCATCACTATTCAGCAGATCCTCTAGGGTGACCTCCTCAACCCTCTTAACAACACATTCCACATCCTTAACGCTTTTAACGCCCTCAGCAACCAGAAAAGCCGCTTTTTCAGTATTTCCAGTTCTTGAATCATACGCTATCAGAATCTTCACCATATCGACACCAAAATCAATTATCCTCTGAAAAATTTTTAAAAATTAGTACTAGGCCGCACATTCATAAGATTCAATGACACTGAATTTTTTACAACATGTTATTTAGAGAGAAAACGCTAAAGTTTTTAACTCCACATCCTATATAACGTTCTAACCGGCGATAGGTATGAGTGAAAACGAACCATCTCAGACCGAATTTGCCAGAAAAATAAGTAGCTCCCTAGCCAAAGCCATCATTTATGTAGTGCTATACACTGCTACATCCGCCCTTGTTCAATACGCCATGTTCACCCTACTACCGAATTATGGAATAGACCTCAAAGATTATGTAGCCTACGTGCAGATACTACTGGCTTTCGGCTTCGGCTGGCTTATAGTTAGCAGCATATCTAGCTTCATGTACTGGACCATGAGGACAAGATACAATCATCCAGCAGCCGCAGCCATTAGAAATGTCATTAGAATCGTTGGCGTCGGCGCCTTGGCTGCAGCAATATCTGGCGGAGTTACTGGAGGCGCTGCCGGCGTTGCCCTAGGAGGATTTTTAGGAATGGTTGTGGGCTTCGCAACTCAACGAGTGCTTGGACAAGCAGTTGCAGGATTATTTCTCTTAGTGGTTAGACCATTTAAAATAAACGATATGGTGGTTGTGGCTGGCGAGAGCGGCATCGTTGAGGATGTTTCAGCATTATTTACAAGAGTGATTAAAGATGATGGAACCATAGTCCTAATACCAAACAATACGATAATTGGAGGCAAAATATACTTAAAGCCTACACAAAAAAGCTCAGGCAAATCATAAAGTAATCCGCTTGCCCCCACATTTTAAATAATCTTTTTCTTTAAAAATTGAATTATTAAAGTTGAGACTTGGTTTCAGGCTGGTGGAAAATTGAGGAATATTATTCTTGACACGGATATTGGGACGGATGTTGATGATGCTTTAGCTCTAGCGTTAGCAATAAAATCTAAGAAGGAGATTAATTTACAGGCTGTGACAACCGTTCATGGAGACGTTGAATTAAGATCCAAGATAGCTCTAAAGCTTCTGAGACTTGCAGGTTTAGAAGATGTTCCAGTGGCAAGCGGAATAAAACGTCCATTGCTTAGGGATAGACCGATCTTGGGATGGGGTGGACATGAGGGAAAAGGATTTTTAACACTGGAAGATAAGGATTTAAAGCCCTGTGGGCTTCATGCAGTTGATCTGATTGTTTCAAAGATAATGTCCATGAAAAAGGAAATTACACTTGTTTGTGTGGGTCCTCTCACAAACCTTGCAGCTGCAATAATTAGGGAGCCACGGATAGTGAATAATGTTAGAGACGTCGTCATAATGGGAGGCGTTATAAGGCTATTTGATGGCTTAAATCTCCCATATAGGGAACACAATATTTTATGCGATCCGGAAGCAGCTAAAATCGTTTTTAGTTCGGGAATGTCTATAACCATGGTTCCCCTTGATGTCACACTTAAAGTTTTCATTGAGCGGGGAGATCTGAAGAAAATACGTGCCGCTGGAACTCCAATAGCGGATGCCGTAGCCTCAATGATTGAGCACTACTTGGGAATTGTTAAGAGGGATTTCACGTGGCTTCATGACCCCCTTGCCTTAGCAACTTTAATAGATGAAAGCCTAGTGAAAAAGGCTGACATGAAAATTCTCGTTGAAACGAGAGGAGAATATACTACGGGGCTAACCCTCGCTCTACCTCCAAAAGCTGATGAGAAGCCGATAAAGGTTTGCGTCGATGTTAATGCCGCCCGCTTTAAGAAGCTTTTCATGGAAAGAATATGTGCAAAATAGTGAAGGAAAAAATCAGGCATAGTAAGGCTTCTTCACATACTTGAAGGCCTCTACCGCCGCCACTATTGCCTGACCTATCGCCGTACCAATCTGCTTTACTTGATTTGCTGTTACATCTCCAGCGGCATAAACACCTTGAATGTTGGTTCTTTGTAGGGAGTCAACGATTATATAGCCTCTCTCATCGAGTTTTACTCCAGCTTTTTTGGCAATTTCGCTGTTTGGTTCTTCGCCAACGCATACAAAAACTCCATCAACCCCCAGCTCCCTTTCCTCGCCAGTTTTATTGTTAAATAGAATGACCTTCCTAACCTTCGAGTCGCCTTTAATGCATTTGACCTCAGTATTCCATAAAACTTCAATCCCCTTCTCAACGATTTCCCTGACATATATTTCCTCGGCTCTTAACTGACTTCTCCGATGAGCCAAATAGACTTTTGAGGCTAAATTTGCTAAATATAGGGCTGACGCAGCCGCCGTGTTTCCTCCGCCTACAACCAATATTCTTAAACCCTTGAATAGTGGGCCGTCGCATAGGGCGCAATAACTAACGCCTCTTCCCTCAAATTCCCTTTCACCCGGAACATTAAGCCTTTTATGTCTGGAGCCAGTGGCAATTATAATTGCCTTAGCGGCATATTCCGCCGAACTAGTTTTAACAGTTTTTTCCCGTTCATTCAGCTCTAATTCTTCAGCCTTCTCAAACTCATGTATTTCAGCACCAAATTTTCTGCATTGAGAAATCATTCTTGAGGCAAGTTCTTCACCGCTGATGCCATCTGGAAAACCCGGATAATTTTCAATCCAAGGTATTATCGTGAGGGCGCCGCCAGCCTGCTTTTCCTCTAAAATTAGGGTTTTAAGCCCGTTTCTAGCAGCATACATTCCAGCCGTTAAGCCAGCGGAGCCAGCTCCAATTATTATTAAATCCCATTCGCTCATATTTGCCCCTCATTAAATATTGAGGTGATCTCCGTAAAACTATTATTGACGATTTAAAGAATGTGCTATTGAAAAAATAGAGGCGTAGGATGCTTATGGACTGTAGAAAAGCTGGCTTCGAGTTCCTAGAGCATATGGCTGACGCCTATATTGCGGCTTATGGGAGAAGCCTTAATGAGGCGTTTGAAAATGCTGCTCTAGCAATGTTTGAAACAATGACCGACACTTCAAATGTTGAACCTATCGTGGAGGAAGATATTGAGATTGAGGGCGATGATGAACAATCTCTACTCTATAATTGGCTTGAGGAACTCCTAGTGAGATTTGAAGTTGAAAACATTTTATATTCAAAGTTTAAGGTGCTGGAAATAAGGAAGGAGAATGGACGTTTAAAACTTAAAGCCAAGGTCTATGGTGAAACATTCAATCCAGAGAAACATAAGCAGAAGGTTGGAATAAAGGCGGTAACTTATCATCGAATGGAAATTGAAGAAACATCTGAAGGTGTCACTGTAAAATTCATATTGGATCTTTGAGGGAAGAAGCTGCCACATTTATCTCAGTATATTCTTACATGTTAGTAAGTATTAAAAATTTTTAAACGGCTTAATCTACGGGGAGAGTAGAGGGGCTAATTGATGGAGCTGAAAGATGCTAGGAGAATGGCGGAGGATATTAAAAATTTCTGTCAAGAGTATAAAGAAATCTCTAATACAATAGACGACCTCAACAATATAACTAAATCAGTAAAGCGATTAATTAAAAAGAAAAATAATGGATCAAGGCTGGTTACTACCGGCGTAACCCTAATACTTCTCCCCGACCCAGCATCAGATGTTGTGGGAGCATCATTAATAGCGGCTGGAGTGCTGTTAAATAAGATGAGAGAACATAGCATAGCTGACATATATAGCGAGATTAGGAAAATCAACGCATCTTTGGAGAAAATTGGCAGGGAAATTTTGTGAATAATCTACATTGATTTATTATAATAGCATTTTCAAACCTTTTATAATGTATTGGATTGCTATCGCCGCTATTAAAAGCGCCATAACACGTGCAATCACCACCGAACCATTTTTCCCTAACACTTTGTAAATCGGCTCTATAAATCTCAGAGTCAGCCAAACTATTATGAAAACGAAGATCACGGAAAATATGGTTATTAAAATCCCATATGATTGGAGATTAATGATTGTGGTTGTTATGGCACCTGGACCCGCAAGCAATGGAACAGCTATTGGAACAACCCCTATGCTTTCGGGGGAGAGATCATGTTCCTCCCATTCACCCACCACTAGAAGCCTTATGGCGATTATTAATAGAAGAATTCCTCCAGCAATCATGAAGCTTTCTAATGTTATTCCAAAAATATTCAATATTTCTTTTCCAACTAGGGCGAAAGCTAAAAGGAGAATGAAACTGGTAACGGTGGCTGTGTTAAATATTTTCTTTCTTTTTTCTCCATCTATTTTTTCCGTTAAGCCTATGAAAATCGGTATGTTACCGAATGGATCAACAACTACGAAAAGCGATATGAAACTTTTAATTAGATCGGGGAGAATGCTCAATAAACTCTCTATCATATGAGTACAAACCATTAATTTTTCCTAATTTAATTTTCTTCTCTTTTTCCTTTTCCCTTTCTAAGGAAAGATATATATAATAGTGAATAAATATTTTGCGAAAATATGTAAAAGAATACATATGGGAAGGTTCTCGCATTTTAAATTCAACATTAATGATAAGGTTTAGGAGGTTAAGGCATGTCTACTAAAATAAATGAGGAGCTAAGATCAATAGATGAGATTAATGAGAAAATAAAGCGCGGAGACGCCGTTGTTTTAACTGCCGAGGAAATGATTAAGCTTGCAGAGAGCAGTGGACTTGAGGTTGCCGCTAAAGAGGTTGATATAGTTACAACTGGAACATTTGGAGCAATGTGCAGCTCTGGCGTTTTCCTAAATTTTGGTCATGCTGATCCACCAATAAAGATGACCAAGTGCTGGCTTAATGATGTGCCGGTTTATAAGGGACTTGCCGCGGTAGACGGTTATTTGGGCGCAGCTTCGCTAAGCGAAACTAGGGGATTTGAATACGGCGGGGGACATGTAATAGAGGATTTGGTTTCCGGTAAAGAGGTTGTTTTGAGAGCTGAGTCTTATGGAACAGATTGTTATCCTAGGAGACATGTTGAAACTGTTATAACAATCGATGATCTTAATCAGACCGTACTTGTTAATCCGAGAAACTGCTATCAAAGATATGATGCAGCCACAAACAGCTCTGATAGGGTTCTATACACCTATATGGGTACACTCCTACCGAACTATGGAAACGTAACCTTCTCAGGCGCTGGACAACTAAATCCATTATGTAAGGATCCAAACTATGAAACCATCGGTCTTGGAACAAGAATTTTTCTGGGCGGTGGGATAGGCTATGTTATCGGCGAAGGAACGCAGCATAGTCCCGAAACGGGTTTCGGCACCCTCATGGTTAAGGGAGACTTAAAGCAGATGAATAGCAGATATTTGCGTGGCGCATCATTCCATAGATATGGAACAACACTTTATGTTGGGGTCGGCATACCGATACCCATCATAAATATGAGGGTTGCTAAAACAGCGGCATTAAGCGATGAGGAAATATTTGTCAACATAAGGGATTATGGTGTAGCATCTAGACCGGATTTGAGACCAGTCATTAGGAAAGTTTCATACGCTGAGCTTAGATCCGGTAAGGTTGTTATAGGCGATAGGGAGGTTCCCTCATCCTCACTCTCAAGCTATAAGATGGCTAGGGAAATAGCTGAAACATTGAAAAAGTGGATTTTGGAGGGAATATTCTTTCTGACAAAACCCATAGAGCCTCTTCCAAGACGCGGAAGGCTTAAGCCATTGAAAATGAGGATGAGGGAGCCGAAAGTCGGCGATATAATGAACAGAAATGTTATAACCGCTAAACCAACCGATGATGTTAAAAGCGTGGCATCAAAGCTTGTTGAAAGGGGAATCGATCACATACCAGTTGTTGATGAAGAGGGTAGGCTCATCGGAATAGTTACTTCATGGGATTTAGCTAAGGCAGTAGCCCAAGATAAGAGGCGGCTAGATGAAATAATGACTAGGAAGGTTATCGTCGCATTTGAAAATGAATCAATAGACGTTGTTGTCCATAGGATGGCTCAACACAACATATCAGGCGTCCCCGTCGTGGATAAAATGAATCATGTAATAGGCATTTTAACAACGGATGACATATCAAGAAAAATTGTTGGCAGGAGGGTTATTTAATGAAAGCCAAGCTCATATACTCGCATAATGTTGTCGAAAAACCCATTCTAGCCAACATCGTACTTAGAACGGGTATACCAATAAACATTCTTGAAGCCAGAGTGAACGCCCAGAAAGGCGAGCTTATAGTTTCGATACCAGCAACAGGAGAAAAACTTGGGGAAGTGCTAAATCTCTTTAGAGAAGCAGGGGTTCAAGTTCAAGAATTCACTGAAACCCTAAAAATAGATTTTGAAAAATGCATTGCATGTGGTGCATGCATATCGCCCTGCCCGACAAAAGCCCTAAGATTTAAGGAGGACTGGACACTAGAGTTCATTGAGGAAAAATGTGTGGCATGCGGAATCTGTGCAACAGCATGCCCAGTTAAGGCGATAACCACGCTGTGAAAATATGCCGCTCAAAATAAAAATTGGAGGCAGAACGCTCTATGAGCATAGATTCATCATTGGATACTCAAAAATATGCGTGAAAAGCGATTTAAAAGAGGCTATTCCAAAAGTATGCGAGAAAATAAAGCATCATATAGAGGAATTATTCGCTTACGTTAAGGAGAATCCTCAAATTCTTTATGCCCTAGAGCCTCTAGATATAAGAGATTCAAACGCTCCTCCAGTGATTAGAAGAATGATTCACGCATCAAAAACGGCAAACGTTGGCCCAATGGCCTCCGTCGCCGGCGCTATTGCCGATCTGGGATTAGAGGCTTTACTTGAGAATGGGGCAACTATTGCTATAGTTGAGGATGGAGGCGAGGTTTCAGCCTATACAAGCGAGCCTATTCCGATTTCAATTATAACTGGAGAAGATAGGCTTTCCGGAAAAATAGGTTTCCTAATAACCAAGGATGATTCACCAGTAGGCATAGCCACAAGCACGGGGAAAACAGAACGCGTAATAAACTTTGGGGAAGCTGATGCAGTAACGGTGGTTGCTGAAAACGCGGCGGTAGCCGATGCAGCCGCAACATCCATATGCAACGCGGTGACCGGAATAAATGTTAAAGAATCTATTTTGAAGGGGTTGGAAAGGGCGAAGAAAATAAGAGGGGTTAGAGGCACAATAATAGTTAGAGATGGAAAAATCGGTTTCTCAGGCAAACTGCCAAAAATCATCAGAATAAAATGAAATCATGGAGAATTCACGCAATATTTTAGTGTAACCAGTAACAAACTATAGTAGCGGAAAAATCGGGCCCGTAGCCTAGCCAGGACAGGGCGCAGAAAGCATAATATGAAGATTTTGCGCAAGCCTTCGGAACCAATCTTGGAGAAAGCCTGAGGTCGAGGGTTCAATTCCCTCCGGGCCCGCCAAGCCATCTTATTTTATGAGGTTGGAACATGATTTGACTGCTTCATTAGATCTTTTTTGAATAACATCTTTATAGCATAACTGGGGATACAATATAGATGCGGAGAGGATGATCATTATTGAAGCCTAGTGACCATAATGATAAAATATCTGGGATAATTGATGCTGCTGAAAAATCTTTTAAAAGGGGCGATTATGAAAACGCGGCGCTTCTTTTCCAATATCTTACAGCGTTTTTTAGGGCATTTAAACTTGGAGATCATAGAAGATTGTTTGCTGAAAAGGCTGGTGAAAGCTATAGGCGGGCTGCCGAGAAATTTAAGGGTTCTGCAAGAGCAATCATATTATGCGTTAGAGCTGCGGAGGCTTTTCATGAGAGTGGAAAAATAGAGATGGCGAAGGCATGTGAATTAAAGGCATGGGAATATTACCATATGGTTGAAGATGAAGAGTTTAGGAAAGGAGGGGAAAGCATCCGCGCGCTTAAGATTTTCGGCGATTACCTCTTAAATAACAATAATTTTGAGAAGGCTATAGCGCTTTATGAAGATGCTGCCGAAAAAGCTCTAAAGTATGGAAGACATCTTCTTGCTGGAGGACTTTATAAAGATGCTGGAGACTGCTATCAAAAAATAGGCAATTTAGAGAAGGCAGCGCACACCAACCTTAAGGCCGCGGACATTTATTTTCATTGCAGAGAATATTTCGAGGCTGCATGGAATTATTGCAAAGCCAGTCTCACATTCATACGTTTAAATAGGATGGAAGAAGCTTTACAGGCCGCTGAGAAAGCTGAGATTGCATGTGAAAGAGGAGAAATAGAAATTTTTCTTAGAGATTTAAGCCGTATTTGCAGATTGCTTAGCCAAGGCTTATTGAATGAGGCTGAGGAAAACTGGAATAGAATAAAAATGAAGTTTAACAGGAGATACATTTGGTTGATAGAATCCTCATTTCGAGCAGCTAGGAAAACAAGACAGAACCGATAAAGTTTCAAATATAATATTACTATTTGGGCATTAGGCTGATTCCACGTCTGTTAAGAAGAATGAAGATTATCAGACATATAAGGGTTAAAGCGGCGCCAATTATAATGAGTATAGATGCATACTGACCAGATCCGAGAATTATCGGTATTGGACCGATCAAAAATATAAAGCCTAGGGAATCTTTTAGTCCTGTTAGTAGCGCCGCTAAAATCAACGTCATCATCCCAACAAACATCAGAATGAAGCCCAAGATGAAGAGTTTGATGAATGGAAAATGGAGGAGGGTTTTCTCTTCAGCCTCGATTTCTTCACTAGGTCTTTTAATTTTCTCATAGCATTCTTTACATAGCCATGTGTATGGTTCCATGCATTGCTCACATATGCTTCGACCGCATTCTTGACAAATGTATTTTGCACTTCTTTCGCCACATATTTCGCATGGCTTTACGCTCATTCTTCTTCCACCATATTAAAATGAATGTGGTCTCACATTAGAATAGGAATTAGCATGAAGATGAAAGCAATTATGATTAATGCTATTGAAAGAATTATCAAAGTCTTTACTGTTCTTTCATCGGTTCCGAAAATTATTGGTATCGGACCAATCATAATTAATCCGCCGCCTCTGGTTTTTCCACGGAAACGTAAGCCAGCGAGGAATATCATTACCGCTGATATGAAAGTTAGTATGAAGCCGAAAATGATTAAGGCGAAGCCTAATGCAAAAAGCCATGTCATTTTAACAACCAACGATAATTATGAAAGCCAAACTAAAATACTTTTCTAGAGGGGTTAATCATTGAAAATTTAGTTGGCAAACAATATATAAATGGCTGAAAACATGCTTTTTATGATTAGTTTAAGGACGTCGCATGATGTTTGAATTCGCACTCTATGCCATATTGTTGGCGGTTTCCCTGACGGTTTTAGCCATAGCCAGTCAGTTTACAATAAAGTCTATTGAAGACTTCATCGAGCTTACGCATCTCAGTGAAACTTCCGTGGGCTTTGCTCTAATGTCCGTTATGACAAGCCTTCCTGAAATTTTTGTCGCCATTTTCTCCGTTCTGCATGGAAAGCCAGGTTTCTCAGTAGGCGATATTTTAGGATCAAATGTCTTTAACATCGGGATAGTTGTAGGCATTATGGCGACCATGGGCTACTTTAGGAAATGTTCTGCAGAAATTTTAGTGGAATTAATTGACATTTTATTTCTTTCATCCGTGATCCCCCTAATTCTTCTGGTTTATGGTAAAGCCCACTTTCTCATAGGTTTGGCGCTTCTAGCTATTTTTGCATTCAGCATGCGGGAAATGATAAAGAGGAAGAAACAGCCCATAACATTGAAAGGGAAAATTGTTAAGGGAGAGGCTGGAAGGAAATTGGTTCTTTTTAAGATAGTTGTGGGGACGGTTGTCGTAATCGTAGCGGCTGAGTTAATGATAGCCTCAGCATCCAACATTTCAACAATGTTTGGGATAGCGCCTATCCTAATAGGCGCGAAGCTCCTTTCGATAGGCACCTCAATACCTGAGCTGGCTCTTGACTTAACTGCAGTTCATAGAGGGCGAATTCATCTCGCCCTTGGAGACATAATAGGCTCAAATTTGACGAACATAACCCTCGTGCTAGGAATACTCTTACTATTATCTCCATTTGAAGTCATCAATCTTACACTTTTCGCAGAGGTTGTTCCATTCGTGCTCATAACAACCCTTATCCTTTGGCGTTATCTGGCGAAAGGCGGAATTTCACAGATTGGGGGAATCGCATTAATACTAACATACGTGGTATTTCAAGCAGCTATAACATAAAA
>CAYNMB010000025.1:17325-18524 GCA_964398235.1 uncultured Candidatus Bathyarchaeia archaeon
TTCATCCGTGTTTTCAGCCTGTTGATCATTAGGCTGATTTTTGGCTGTTGGATCCGCCTTCTTCCCCCATACCCTAGCATGCTAGGAGACAACAAGGCTTGTTGTTTTTGGAAAAAATATAACAAGTCTTGTTGTTCTGTTTTTATCATAGCGAGGATAAAACTGGTATATATAGGCGGATACGTGAATTTAGAAGTATTGGAGAGAGGCGGTGTTACAGTTATGAGTAGGAAACATGCGTTTATAGCCTCAGTTGCTTTATCTACAGTTTTCGCATTTGCTTTCCTTTTTTTAACAATTGAGGTTCCGGTTCGTCTCAATCATTTGCTTCGCAGCTATTTTCCAGATCTAGGTTTTCAACAGGAGCTTATCGAAGAGTTCATTGCCCAGGTGAGGCCTCTAGGTTATCTTTGTTTTATCGCCGTGACGGTTTTAGCGATTTTAGGCTTAACCCTCAAGAGCAGATTATCTCAGCTAGGCTCCATAATTTTTTTCCTACCCACATTCGGCTACTTCGCTTATTCAATGTTCTTTCTCGCCGGTTTAGGCATATTGCGTGTTCTATGGATGCCGCTTTGGGATTTTTCTCCAGAGCTTCTAAAGCTAGGTGATGTGGTCTATGTGCCGGCGGAAATCCTCATATATCTATTCGCCCTTCTAGGCTTGGATATTCGAGTCCCCCTATCATTTCTGATCATGATGGTTGGGCTTCTAATATTTTTCATGGCTGTGTCAACATGGATGTTTGGAAAGATTAGAGGAAAGGAGATTGTTGATTTCTGGATCTACAGATTTTCGAGACATCCACAATATTTGGGTTTCCTGTTATGGAGCTACGGCCTCATGCTCCTAGCAACCTTCACTCCATTCCCTAGGGGAGGATACTTTCCAGAGCCTAGTTTTCCATGGTTAATCTCCGCTCTCATCGTTTTCTGCTGTGCTTGGAAGGAAGAGATTCAAATGATGGAAAAACATGGAATTAAGTATTCGAAGTATCGAGAGCAAACCCCATTCCTGCTACCCCTTCCAAAAGTTTTTTCCCATATAGCCGCTTCACCATTGAAGATTCTGATAAAGCGGGATTATCCTAAAAGCAATAGAGACATCGTCTACGCCTTTACAATTTATCTAATTATATTTATGGGGCTTTCATCATTAACTCTCAAATTAAATATGCCCTTAAGGTAAAGAAAAGGGAG
>CAYNMB010000026.1:0-7442 GCA_964398235.1 uncultured Candidatus Bathyarchaeia archaeon
GGCTTTAATCCATCCATTAGGGCAAGTAGCTGTGAAACAACTCTTTTCTCAACCTCTCCAGTAACCTCTTCACGTTTTGGAGCAATGGCGTCAATTTCGTCAATGAATATTATGCTTGGAGCGTTTTCTTCAGCCTGTCTGAATATTTCTCTCAGCCGCTCCTCGCTTTCACCATAATATTTGCTCATTATCTCGGGGCCACTTATGCTGAAGAAGGCGGCGTTAGTTTCGTTTGCAACGGCTTTTGCAAGCAGGGTTTTACCGGTTCCAGGCGGACCGTAGAGTAGAACTCCCTTGGGCGCTTCTACACCTAACCTTTCAAAAAGCTCCGGATATTTTAGTGGGAGCTCAACCATTTCCCTAATCTTTCTTATTTCTTCCTTTAGTCCGCCAATATCCTCATAAGTTACTCTCGGAACCTCTCTGACGGCGGCTACAGGTTTCTCGGTTATAACTATCTTCGTATCTAAGCCAACTATCACGGCTGGTGCTGGAGGCTGCGTGCTTACAACCATCAAGTCAATTTTTCTACCCATGATTCCAATTGGAATATAGTCGCCTCTCGTTACAACCCTATTCTCCAATAGATGAGCCAAGTATTCTTCAGCGCCTTCAATACGCAATGGCTCGGTTGGAGCGAGGGTTATTTTCTCAGCTTTTTTGGCTTCAACCTTTCTGACAGTAACCTTCTCATCTATACTTACACCAGCGTTTCTCCTTATGTATCCGTCTAGGCGTATTATTCCTTTACCACGATCTTCAGAGTAGCCGGGCCAACATATTGCAACGGTTTTCCGCTTACCCGAGATCTCCACAACATCTCCTGGAACTAAACCGAGGTCTTCCATAGCCTTGGGGTCAACTCTAGCTATACCCCTACCGACATCTCTGGCTAATGCTTCAGCAACCCTTAAGATCGCAACATTTGAACTGCTCATAAAGATCATTAGAGAACTTATGGAGCAGTTATAAAAATGTTGTGAAAAGCATTACTGAGACAAAATATTAGAAAGGAGAAAATTGATAATGTAAAAATTTAATCCACATAGTAATATTGTCCTATACTTTTTTGATATTCATCCAATCTTGAGCCCTCTTTATTTACGCGCGGTCTCTTCGTTTCTGGATCCCTTCTAAAGGTTATGCCCATTTCTTTTAGAAACATGTTCATTCCATCAAGTAAGCTTACTGGCGTCTTGGCTAATCCACGTATCCCCGGTTCGCCGGTGAATATCATAAGCCTATCCGCTATGAAGTCTTGGGCAACAATATCATGCTCAACAACAAACGCCGTTACATTTTTATCTTCAACAATTCTTCGGATTACTTTAGCCATAGCCAATCGCTCCTCAACATCCAAATATGCGCTAGGCTCATCCAAGAGATATATGTCTGCTTCACGGGATAGACATGCCGCTATAGCAACTTTCTGAAGCTCACCGCCGCTTAAATCCTTAACATTTCTATCAAGCAACGGATTCAAATTAAGTGGACGAATTATTTCACTCTGATACCAGCTTGACATGAACTGCTCCTCGGCGGCGGCTCTTAAAAGATTTTCAACAGTTCCCTCATATTCGGTTGAAATATACTGCGGCTTATAGCTAACCTTAAGAACGTTTTCGGTTGGAGATCGTCTATGATCCGGCTTCTCTATCCCGGCTAAAATCTTTATGAACGTTGTTTTTCCAATGCTGTTTGGACCTAATATCCCTATTACTTCGCCGGCTCTAGCTTCTCCGGGCTCTATTTTCAGGGTGAAGCCATTATATGTTTTGGTCATTTCACTCCATTTAAGCATTGGCGGGCTGGTTGATGAAATAATTGTTGGAGGCTTTACATGAAATATTATTGGCTCCTTTCTAAAACGCATGTTTTCATCCGGTATGAAGCCATTAAGGTAAATGTTGATTCCAACCCTAACGCCATGAACATGCGAGACTATTCCATATACGCCTGGCTTTCCATAAAAAACGCAAATGTAGTCTGAAAGATAATCTAGTACCGCTAAATCGTGCTCCGCCACGACAATAATCTTATCCTCTTCTTTCAGATCCCTTATCACTTTAGCTGCCCCAAGCCTCTGCTTCACATCTAAGTAGCTTGAGGGTTCATCGAAAAGATAGACGTCGGCATCACGGCAAACAGCGGCTGCTATAGCAACCCTCTGAAGCTCACCGCCGCTTAAAACTTCTAGGGGTCTATCCCAAACAACCTTAAGTTGAAGCTTTTCGGAAACCTCATCAAGTTTATCTCGTTCGTCAATGCGTTCCAGTATTTCACCAACCGTTCCCTTAACGACTTGTGGAATCTTATCCACATACTGCGGTTTATGAACAACCTTGAGTTGACCACTACTCAGTTTCTGGAAGTATGTCTGGAGAGTTGAGCCCCTAAAATACCGAATTATTTCAGGCCAATCTGGAGGATCATCATATCTTTCAAGGTTCGGCTTAATTTCTCCGGAAAGAATCTTTAAAACTGTTGATTTGCCAATACCGTTTTGCCCAAGCAGTCCAAGAACCGCTCCGGGGGAGGGGACAGGTAGACGAAATAGTTTGAAGGAATTTGGCCCAAACCTGTGCACACATTTACTTTTCAATTCCTCAGGCACATTTACGATCGATATTGCTTTGAAGGGACATTTTTTAACGCATATACCGCAACCTGTGCAGAGAATTTCAGATACAATCGGCCTATTATCTTCAAACCTTATAGCCTCTATTCCACTTCTCACTTGAGGGCAGAATCGATAGCATGCTCTATCGCAGCGGTTGGGTTTACATTTATCGAGGTCTATTACCGCTATTCTGATGGGGGCTCTCCTCCTATTTCCTAGAAGTTAAAGAGATGATGGGTGAATAATAAACTTGCCTATTCAATTTTTAGCGGAGAAAAGTTTTATACATTTTTGTGGATAAAAATGTATACATTTTTATCTAGGTAATTTTTTAGGTGAAAATGTAAATTTTTAGATTGAATTGGATTTTAAATTGTCATAGGGAGATAAAAAGAGGGATGGTTAATATTCCAAATGTTTGGGATCTAGTTGACAGGTTTAAGGATAGATGTAGATTGAGGGGTTGGTGGACATCTGATTTTGAGGATGTCGTATATGCTGAAGGAGTCTATCATAATTTCGTACCAGCCAGAAAGGTTCACATAAAAACTTTTAGAAGAGTGATCGCCAATTGCCGTTGCTTTATTCGCCACGGCTTATCCTATAAGACTGTTGATATTTCATATATGGCTTGGGTTTTTTCTAAACATCCATCAGAAGACATCGTGTTAGCTATTGCCAAAAATCCGCGATTGTTGAAGAGAATCGCCCTTTTCGATCTAGGCGACGCCTATGTGGGTAAACCGATTTGTCTAAAAATAAACGAGACAAAAAGCATTGTTTTTAGAGAGTTTGAGAGATTCCTTAAAACAGGATATAACCTCAGTCTCATAGATAGATTGCCACCTTTACCGCCAGAACGCGTGCCCTCGCAGCTACTTCCAACCTAAGTTAATTTAAATAAAGGATGCTAGGCGCTTGATGCTACTCCTTGCTCCACAATACTTCTCACATCGTTTTCAATGGACCTAAGCACTTCCTGGTACCAAACCTGCCCATTTTCCACGGCGTCTATTTTTACTTCAAGATCTCTAGTTAATTCTTCTGAGACTAGGGGGCCGAAGTTTTTTGCTAGATATTCGTAGACTGCTTTCCCCAACCTAGTGTTGAATAGCGCTCCGCTCTTTGAAAATATGTATCTTCTCTTCAACAGAATATTGATTATTTTTGAGTATGTGCTCGGTCTTCCAATACCTCTCTCCTTCATGAGGGCTATTAGGTCGCCTTCCCGATAGGGTCTAACAACTGGTTCACGCCTAACCCTCAAACGTACAACCTTATACTCGCCTTCAGCAACCTCGTTCCTAACTCTAACTGTTGGATTAACCGCTAAGAAGCCTTCCTCAAGAATTTTAACAACCCTGCTTTGCTCAGTCTCTACACCATTGAGTTTCAGAGTGAAGTCTTGCACCCTAATTTTCGCCTCAGCCATCTGGCTTGCAATAAATCTCCTGAAAATCAGATCATAAAGTTTTATGTGGTCGGAACTTAGTTTTTGGGGGATTCTTAAAACTCCGGATGAAAGATAAAATCTCAATTGTTTGGCATTTATGGGCTTTGTTGGCCTAATACATTCATGAGCCCCCTCGCTCCTAAACTCTCTGGGTTTAAAGAGACCTGGATGATTTTCCTCTATGTAGCGTCGCGCAACATCTATGCCGGTTGTTGAAACTCTTGTTGAGTCGGTTCTATGATAGGTTATGAGACCTGATTCGAAGAGCCTTTGCGCCAGACTCATGGTGTATCCAACGGAGAAGAAGAGTTTTTGAGCCGCGTCTCTAAGCATGCTATCCGTCGTGTAGGGGGGAAGTGGATAAATATTTTCCTCCCGGAAGGTAACGTTTTCTATGGTTGCCGTTAATTCACCTTTCTTGTACTTTTCCTTTAATGTCTCCAAATTTGGGGGATTAGCAATTCTTGCTGAAACACCGTTCTCTAAATTCACCTCAGCGGTTGGAATTTTCTTCTTAAGCTCTTCCACCCGCTTTATAACCCAGCCTAAAACCGGTGTCTGAACTCTCCCGGCGGAGAGGGTTCTTGCTTTAAATTTTTCCCAAAGTTTTCTGCTTAATTCAAATCCAACCCATCTGTCTTCAATTCTTCTAACAACCTGCGCTTGAACGAATGGCAATTTAATGTTTCGGGGCTCTAGGAAAGCTCTTCTCAAAGCCCTTCGGGTTACTTCATGGAACTCAAGCCTTTCAACATCTTTACAGTATGGTTTAACTATAACGTAGATGTCGTATCCAATTTTTTCTCCCTCAGCGTCAGGATCCGTTGCAATAAACACTTTATTCACTTCAACGGCTAATTTACGGAGCAAATCTACGATGCTTTTCTTTGAACGTATATTCTCTGACCCGCATTCTGGACAGACTTCCCTATCAGTAAACTGCGCTCCACAGCTGGTACATTGCCTTATATCAGTGTATACGGGGATGTATAGGCCGTTTTCCTCTAGAACTCCATGGAAGCCTCCTTCGGTTGTTAGATCAAATATGTGTCCGCCGGATGCAATAATGGTGAGAATCATTTTTCCACTTGCGACTTCATAGACGGTGAAGCCTTCTATAATTCTTTTTGCGGGTCTTCCAAAGAAATACGCTATTGCCTTAGCTTTCGTGGGGGATTCAACGACCACTAGCGCCGACCTCATTATGTCAATTGTTTCAGCGGTAATTTCACCTATTCGAATCTTTCTTATTGTTTCCCTATCTTCATCGATTTTCCTCATTTCCTCTAGGGCTTTTTCCACAGTATATTCTTCAAACTCCTCATCTGTTATTAGCTGAATCCTCCTGTTTAATCCGTAGAAGGCTTTTTCATCATCCACTAGGAGGATTGAGAGACCTCGGCTTATGCCTATAGCGTAAAATCTCGATGCTCTACCGGAGGCTTGTATGTATCCAGGCGCGTCGGGAATGACAAGTACATATTCGTTTCCCTCTATTTTTACATCGACATCAAGCCTTTCAGTTATTTTTCTAGCCTCAATATCCTCCATTATTTTAACCAGAATTTCCCTAGCGTTTCTAACAACCTTCAAAACATAACCGGCGAAGCCTTCTAGCTCAACATTTTTTTCGTCGGCTTCCCTAAGCTTTTCAATCAACTCCTTGTTTACTGGAACAATCCTCGAGAGAGCTGCTATAACTGGAGCTGCCTTTCTGTAAAATTTTTCCTCAAAGAATGGTGATAAAGCTTTGAGAATTGTTAGGATTTTCTGCGGGTTGCATTCGTCTGTTCCAACCCTAATTTCCCTCCTTGGAACACCAGCGAAAACAACGTATCGGATGGTTTCTGGAAGATCAAGCCCCCTAGCCAACGGACTTTTACTGCTCGCCACCCCAGCTAAAACATCATATTCGCCTGAAACAAATTTCTCTAATATTCTCGGATTCATTCGCTCGTAAACAAAGGTCTTTATTCCAGCCTCTTCAAGAGCTTTTGCAATTTCTTTCGCATATTCTACGCCCTTAACCTGCGGCACAAAAACTAAGCAGCCGGAACCATGCCTTTTAATTATCTCAACAGTTAACTTCTTCACATCTTCCGACGATGATTTAATGAAAAGATTTGAAACGTTTCTCACAAACTCTGTGGTGAAACCCGGCTCGAAACCGAAGAGACGCCTAAAAATTATTATACGCTTTGTTCTTTTACCCCTTAATGTTGCTCCTGAAACCACGAGAACCCTATCAGTTGATTGCGTTGGAGCGGTAGCCTGCTTTTTTTCTTCTTTTTCACTTAAAACTCTCTCAATGTCCTCTGGATTGAAGCCCATTAAAAGAACAACTTTATCAATGTTTTTAGGCGATCTAAGAAATGAGTCAACGTCATCAACAAACACAAAGTCAAATTTTATGTTTTTGATGAGATCAAACCTACCGTAAAGAAACCTGTCGGTTGTTATTAAAATTGAAAAGTTTTGCTCAGCGATCATCTCTAATGTTTCCTTCGCTTTCCTTCTAGGCATTGCGGAATAGTATCCCACAACGGTTGGAGCATTTTCGCCGAGACTGGACATTTTCTCCAAAAAAACTGAAACCTTATCAAGCAGATGTTTAACCAACAGACTTGTTGGAACAATAATATAGCATTTCTTTCCTTTCATAGCCAAATAAAGCGCCATAACTAGACCGAAGGTTGTTTTACCTATGCCAGTGGGCGCAACAATCGAGAAGCTTCTACCCATCAATACACGTTTAGCCCAAACCTCTTGCAGAGCCCATGGCTTAGAGCCGGCAAGAAAAGTAAAAAACTCTAAAAACTTTTTTAAATTTAGTTCCACCTCTAAAAACTTTACGTATTCTCCAACCCGACCTCTTTTAACTAATTCTAGATAGGCTTTCTCTCTATCCATTATTGGATGGGGAAGACATTGACTACATACGCCTGAGGTGAGAAGTTCTTGGTCGCTGATATCTCCTCCACAGTTGGGGCACATCCCCTTATATATGGCTTTTAAACTTTCGATTTGAGAAGACAGCATCCTCAGATCCTCATTCTCACCATTTCTTTAAATATCTTAAACGACTTTTATTTGAGTTTATTTTTTAAAGAAAACCAAAATAAAAAGCTTGAGGTCTGGCTAATTATCGGACTGAAAACTAAGCTCTCCTCCTTTTTGGAGTCTAGGAATCTATAAATTTGATTAAGCCAATAAGAGAATGCTAAGAAAATAAATAGCTTTAAAATAGGGGAGAGTAGGGTTAATGGTTTCAGCGCCGATTAAATTGGCTGTTGTTGGAGGGCGGCGGGGAGCAGCATTCAATGAGGCGGTGAAGATACTTGCGGATAAAGTTAAGATTGTTGCAATCTG
>CAYNMB010000026.1:7542-12673 GCA_964398235.1 uncultured Candidatus Bathyarchaeia archaeon
ATGGATCTGAGAAACCGACAATAATAGTTGATAGTAGGGAGGCCACTACAGCTTCAAAAATAGTTAAGGGTTTAAGGGAGATGGGGGCCACAGTTATAATTAGGCCTCTTGATAAGGGCGACTATGTAATTTCTGATGAATGCGCCTTTGAGAGAAAAACTGTTCAAGATTTTGTTTACACACTCACCCACAGACATCTGTTTGAGCAGCTTTTCTTGTTGAAGGAGGCTTATTCAAAACCATTCATTTTAATTGAAGGATACTTTCCAATAATATATAAGTTCAGTAGGATTAAACCGGCTTCAGTGTGGGGCGCAATATTCGCCCTAGCCAAGAATGGCATAAACACCATCCACACAACAAGCTATAAGGAAACAATAGAATTGCTCTATACATCGGCTAAGCAGGAACAATTCGCTGAAAAAAGAAGAATCGCAGTTCATCCAATTAAAAAGTTTGAAAGCATAGCTGACGCTCAAATATTTTTCCTAGCAAGTCTACCGAACATTGGAAGAGAAAAAGCCATAAGTCTGCTGAAAATTTACAAAACTCCCATCAACGCCTTAACTCATGTGGATCGTTGGCCTAAAGACGTTTATGGTTTTGGTCCAAAAATAACTGGGAAAGTAAAGGAGGTTTTGTATAGCATTTACTCTGAGAAGGAGGATAAAAAGAAGAGCTAAGAAACCCTTAATGCTACTTTAGCCTTTTATGACGGCTAGGGGGACGAGTCTAGCAACATATGTTGCTATGCCGATGGCGTTGCTGACTTCAGCAACCTTATCAACGTTCTTGTATGCTGGATCAGCCTCCTCGGCTAGAACCGTCATGCTGGCGGCTCTCACAACTATGCCTCGACTTTCAAGCCTTCTCCTTATTTCACTTCCAGAAAAGCGTCTTGTCGCGGCTCTTCGGCTCATCATCCTACCAGCCCCATGCGCCGTTGATCCAAAAGACAATTCCATAGCCTTCGGAGTTCCAACCAAAACCCATGAGCTTGTTCCCATGGAGCCCGGTATTATAACCGGCTGTCCAATATCGCGGTAGTCGGCTGGAACATCCCTATGACCGGGTGGAAAAGCCCTTGTAGCACCCTTCCTATGAACCCAAACCTTCACTCTTTTGCCGTCCACATCATGCTCCTCGATTTTCGCAATGTTATGGGCAACGTCATAAAGCAGATTTAATCCAAGCTTATCGGCGGGGGTCTTAAAAACTTGCTCAAAGCTTTCTCTAACCCAATGCGTAATCATCTGCCTATTTGCAAAAGCATAGTTTATGGCGCATGCCATGGCCTGATAATAATCTTGCGCCTCATCGCTTGGTCCGGGAGCGCATGCAAGCTCCCTGTCCGGCAATCGAATATGATATTTATGTACGGCTCTCTCCATTATACGCAGATAATCTGAGCAGATTTGGTGGCCATAGCCCCTAGAACCGCAGTGGATCATAACTGTAACCTGTCCTTCATGAGTTATGCCGAAGCTCTTAGCGACCTTCTCGTTAAAGATTTTGTCAACCCTTTGAATTTCTAGGAAATGGTTTCCGGAGCCGAGGGTTCCGATCTGAGGTTGACCTCTTCTTTTCGCCCTACTTGAAACTTTATTGGGGTTGGCTCCCGGCATCCGCCCTCTTTCCTCACAATGCTCAACGTCCTCAGGCCAGCCGTATCCCCTATCAACTAGGTAGGGGACGCCTTCACTTACTATTCGATCTAGCTCGCTGGATGATACGCTGAAATCTCTTCTACGGCTTCCCAGCCCGCATGGAACATTGCGGAAAATTGTTGACGCAAGTTCATTGAGTTTTGGTTTAACGTCTTTTTCTGAAAGATTGGTTGTTAGGAGGCGGACTCCGCAGTTAATGTCGTAGCCTACTCCTCCCGGGCTGATTACGCCCTCCTCATAATCTGTCGCCGCAACTCCACCTATCGGAAAGCCATAGCCCTCATGTCCATCCGGCAGGGTTATAGCGTACTTATAGATGCCGGGTAGATGAGCCACATTCGCACATTGCTCTAGGGTTCTATCAGTTTTCATTTTTTCAAGCAAGCTTTCATCCGCGAACACTATGCCTGGAACTCGCATGCCAGCCCTGTATTTCGGTATCCGCCAAACATATCTGTCTATTCTCTCTAATGGAACATTCATTGCAATGCACCTAACCTAACTATTAAACCTAAATGGAGAACACTAATATAAACATATAAAATATCTGGTTATGTTTTCCAGTCGATTTTAATGTCTTTTGGATTAAGATAAACTCGAATGATGCTGGTTATCACTATGAGGAGCCATAGTGGGGCGGTGATAAAGTAGTAGATGATGAAATCTAGTGGATTAAATGAGGAGCGGAATCTTCTAGCAATTAGAAAGAATAAGAGAGAATAGGCAATTAAATTTCCAGCCACAACAATAATGCTTTTCAGTACAGAAAGGGTTGTGGAAGTTAAAGCCGTGGGTGGTAGAAGAATGTTGGTTTGAGATGACAGTAAAATGAGTGAAACATACAATGTTTTTACAAATATTTCATCGGGGGTGAAAAGGTTCATTAAGAGAAGCGGTAGAGCTGGAAAAATGAACAGTAGAGATAACGCAACGATTTTAGGATACTCCTTAACAATCCGTTTAAAAAGGCTGAAATATTCTTTAAACCAGAAGGCTGTTCCGATACCCCAGCGTTTTCTCTGATTAAACCATTCCTTCCAGGATGATGGCGCCTTAGTGTAAGCCATCACTTTATCTACAAATTTGAAGCGCATTTTATTGATGAAGGATCTTGTCGCTATATCCAAGTCTTCGCATATAACTCTTCTGAAGCCTCCGAGAGTTTCGAAGGCTTTTCTTTTAATTGCAAAGGCTGCGCCGTTTATGCCTAGGCATCGCCCTATTTTTTTCGAGAAGAACCAGTTTGTGAGGCTGAAGCTCAAGTAATCGTAGCGTGCAACTCTAGATATGAATGAATCTTTCATAACTTCTTTTCTAATTTCAATTATCTCCGCATCATCCATTTCCTTGACTATTGTTTCAAGAAAACTATCTTCCTGCGCATCTAAAAGAACATCGGAGTCAAGGAAAAGGAAAATGTCGCCAGTGGATTTTTTAACAACTTCGTTTAGGACATTCGCTTTTCCCCTTCTCTCACCGTTTAATATGAAGTGCACTTTATTGTTGGAGAATTTATTGGAAGTTTCAATGCTTTTTTGGGTGGGTTCATCTATAACTACGAATATTTCTTTATTCTCGTAAGGGTCGTTAAGAAGATAGGTAAGTAAGGGTTCAAGAAAACGTGATTCTCTATAAACTGGTATAAAAACACTTATTTTA
The DNA here is from genome assembly GCA_964398235.1 of uncultured Candidatus Bathyarchaeia archaeon. Classification (GTDB taxonomy): domain Archaea; phylum Thermoproteota; class Bathyarchaeia; order Bathyarchaeales; family DTEX01; genus DTEX01. The sequence continues at coordinate 10,869 of CAYNMB010000026.1, forward strand.
TACATTATTGTATGCGCCATGACAGAAGTATGTTTGAGACAAACTATATTTCTGTTTTTCGATAAAAACACCATTTGAGACAGGTTTTTCCCAGCCTTTTTAAGCAGTTCACAACAATCTTCGAAGAGAACATTAATTTTTATCGATCTTTATTAAAGAAGGAAGGGCTGAGAGAGGACGACCTATTTATTACCTTACTTTCATGGTCGCTTTAGAATTTTTCACGTCCATATTTTCATAATTCCCTCTTTTATCCAGCGGGCATGTCTCATAGCCTTTGTGATTTCTAGAGATTTTTCTATTTCCATAGATCCTTCAATAGTTTTTCCGTAGGCTATTTTAGCTAAACCGTTTACGTAATGTAGGTATGCTATAAAGCCATCGTATGGAAGGAAGTAGAGATGGGTGCGGGAAATTAGACGGGTTAAAACGTTTTTCGCCCCACCAAACTTATCGATCATTCGTTTTATGCTGGATTCCGTTCTGCTAATTATTTTTTCCAGCATCATTTTCGCCTCAGCTTCTTTTCCAAGCTTCTTCAATATCAGGGCTTGAAAAACGCTGTGCTCGCTCATCGTTCCCGGGGAGCGTTGGAGGGCTTCATTCCATATTTTCTCGGCTGAGGATTTATCGCCCATGAGCTCGTAGGCTAAGCCAGCGTAATATAGCTGAAGCACGTCTCTCCTATATTTCGGGTAGGGTGCGCCTACACCTAGGTTTCTCGGATATTTTGCGGCATCCATGAAGCATCTCAGGGCTTCCTCCACCCTATTTTCTTTAAGCAGCTTCAATCCCTTGGCTAATAGGGCGTCAACATATGTTTCCCAGAAACCATAGTAGCCTTCCATGGGTTCGAAGAAGGTTTTCAGGAGAATATTTAGGGCTTCCTCCGATCTTTCGACGTCTATATACGCTGAGCATAATCTGGCGATTAACACGTCTCTTTTAGCTTCTGGAGGAGCTTTCTCTAGGAGGCTAACCCGCTCTTTAAATAAGCCTAGCCTTGAATAAACGTTATCCAGCTCAACGTATAGCATATAGTTTTGCGGTGCAATTTTAATGGCGTTTTTATAGGCTTCTATGGATTTTTCTTCCAAGCCCGTGAATAAGCTGTATGCGAAGCCCATATTTCGATATAAGATTGCATCATTCATTCCCATTTCGGAGGCTTTTTCCCATTCTCTTAACGCTTCCTCCCATCGATTTTTGTGGAATAGAACGTTGCCTAGAAGATAATGCGCCGTTGGACAGTTATCTAGGGAATCTACAACATCCTTCAGAACTTCTAGATCCATCAATCTATGCGGGAAAACCCGCTCAATGCTTTCTTTTTCACCCTTCTCATAACATGCTATGGCTTCATCGATTTTCCCTAGTTTTTTGAGGGCGAAGCCCATGTAATAATATATCATTGGATTTTTGATTCCATGGTTTAGAGCCAGCTCTAGGATTTTTACGGCATCTTCATATAAGCCTGCGAAGACATATTCTTTTGCAACCTCCAGAACCTTCTGATAATGGGTAAGCACTATTCTTTTGAACTCGGTGTCTGAGGACAGGAAATATTTTTCTGCAAGCGTCAGATAATCTAGTGGCATCAATTCATAACTTTCTTCAGCAGCCTTTAATGCTTCATCGATTTTTCCCTGCATTCTGAGGGCGGCGGATAACATGGCAAAGGCTCTTGGATTTAAGCCGTTTTCTTTAATAGATTTCCTGAACATTTCTTCAGCCCTAGAGTACTGCTTTAGCCTCATTGCTATTATTCCAAGAAGATAGAATGCGAGAAAACGCATTTTCCCCAT
>CAYNMB010000026.1:12773-18092 GCA_964398235.1 uncultured Candidatus Bathyarchaeia archaeon
GGATTCCGATGAAATTTTAAGCAGAGGTTTTTTGGAGGGCGCCTCTATTTCTCTCACCACTAGGCTACCCGGATGCAGGGATACTGTTTCTTCATAGATCTTCCTTTCCGCCTCAAATACCTCAAGCCTAGCGTTTTCAGATTTAATCGCTGGAAAAACTTTAACTATGATTTTCTTTTCACCAGTTTTCTCTATGTGGAGGGCGGCTTTTTCATTTGCAAAAGTTACGCCACCTAAGTCTTTAATTGGATACCAGTATTCAATCCATGAGTCTGAGGTTAGGGGATTCAGCAATTCAACTATTCCTTGAGTTAGGAATCGACCGCTTTGCATTTCAATGTAAGATATGCCCTTATCTGAGAGAAGGTCTTTCCAGAAAAGCCCGTCTTCAGAGACGCCCCATGTGAAGAATTTCTTGCCGGGAACAAGATTGTGGTCAGCAACGTGAACCACGCCTCTATTATTATCATAATTGTATACAGCGAAGAAGTCTTCCTCCGAATCTATCATGAATAGATCTACGGATCTAACATGATTTTTATACCAGCTTAAGTCGACTCCCTGCTCATTTATCGGGAACGCTCCAATGGTGGTGCGGGAAGCTGGATAAAACAATTTTAGCCCTTGACTGGCGGGTACAGCTGCATTAGACCAGAAATAATATCTTTGGGGAACTAGGTCTGTGTTAAAGGTTCTTATCTCTGTTTCTATTCTTGATGAATTCGGCCTTAGCGTTATGTTCACCGCATATTCTATTCTGGTGATTAGATTCAGGCTGCCTAAAAATATTGATGCACTTCCATCCTCGTTTCTTCTTACAACATAGTCTACTGGCGAAAAGTTATCTACAGTGTGGGAGGCGAATGGGCATAAGTTGAATTCTATTCCAACAGCGATCCAAGCGCCTCTGATGGCTATTAATGTAGGTTTAATTGTATCTATATAATTGAAGATTTGGACATTATCTATCTTGTCGAATGCCGAAAATATTCTTGCGCCAAGGCTTGGCATAAAGGAAACTCTTAGAAACTCGTTTTCCAGAGCTATCTCCCTATATTTGACTGACGTTGGCTTTGAGTCAAATATGTTGAGTTTAGTATATGGGTAATGCCTACTTTCAAAGTAGGGTATTGGGTCTTCAGTTAGCACCCTATAAGTAGGCTTAACAACGGTTTCCTCCTGAATCTTAACTTCAGATAATTGGCTCATTAAACATTCTTCCCCTAATCCTAAAGGTTGTGAAGGCTACATGATTATAAAAGCGTTATCCATAGATGGGTTGAAAAAGTGTTTATAAACAAATTTATTTTCATTAATTCTTTCATAATGGAATGAAGATGCAGAAGGAAGAAGAGGTTTACATCGATTTTACTGGGGATAAAAACGCAGTTTGGTTTATGGTTACAACTGTTCCCGGATTGGAAGATATAGTTTTAATAGAGGCGTGTGAGAAGCTTAAGGTTCTTGAAGCCGATTTGAGGTTTAGCAATGTTGGCGGAAGGGTTTTAATAAAGGTTTCAAGAAATGAAGCGCATAAGATTTTTTCTTTGAGAAGCATAGAGCATGTGATAAGTCTCATAAAGGCTTTTAATGTGGAGGCGGAGTCAGATGGGTTGAAGCGAATATACGATGAGGTTTATGAATGTGATGTCCCGCTAGGCGAAACATTCAGGGTTACCTGTGAGAGGGTTGGTGAACATGAATTCACAAGCATTGATGTTCAGAGGGTTGCTGGACAAGCTCTAGTAGATAAGTATGGGAGAAAAGTCAATTTGAAAGAACCAGAAACCATTGTCAGAGTGGATGTAGCCCATGATCTATGTATTGTAGGCGTGCAGGAAACTAAAACCTCGCTTAGAATCCGTTATCCCAGGGTTTTTCAGCATTATTCGGCGTTAAATCCGGTGATAGCGTATGCCATGCTGAGAGTTGCTGACGTTAAGCCGGGTGATAGGGTTCTCGACGCCTTTTGCGGCGGCGGAACAATAATAATAGAGGCGGCTCAAGTATGGGAAAGGCTTGATCTTTTGGGGATTGACATAAGCCCAAAAAGCATAGATGGCGCTTGGAAAAATTCTGAGGCTGCCGGCGTTAGAGATAGGGTTAGATTTCTGGTTGGAGATGCGACAAGGTTGGAAAAATACTTGCCTGAAGATTGGAAGGTTGATAAGGCTGTTTCAAACCTTCCCTTTGGAATAAGAAGCAGTAGGATGAAGGCTATACCGAGGCTTTACGCCGGGTTTTTGAGGTCGCTCAAACCGTTTTTGAAAGATTGCTCTAGGGTTTGTCTTCTCACCATTCATAAAGAACTTTTGGAAAATATTGGTGGAGAATTGGGTTATAGGGTTCTTGAAAGCAGGCGGATTCTTCATGGGGGACTACAGTCTTGGATAATATTGTTGGAGCCGCTTCTCGAATGAATTTTTCCTTTAACCAGCGGCTCATTGTTGCTTGGCTTCACATTAAAGCGCACCACATATATTACGGCCTAACAATTATTTTATCGGCATTCGCCTTTACGTTAAATAATGTTTGGTGAGGGGAATTGAGGCTTATAGGGAGGATTGCTGACGGGGCAACGGAAACGAGAGCGAGGCTCATCTTGCTTAAGGATATGGAGAGAAACGTTGTTTCTGAAGAGATAGTTCTCATAAAAAATGGTGGGGAAGCAAATCCTGTAAATGAGATTCTAGGAGTCTTGAGGGAAGGGCTTGGAAAAAACGAGTTTTTGAGCTATACGTCTTATAGGCCTGATGTAGCCTACTTGAGGCATGGCGGTGAGCCCTCAGGCGCGAGGGAGGTGTATTCCTTCTCTGTGGAGCCTATAGGCGTGATAACGGAGAATGGGATCGAGCCTAATAGAGCTATAATTCAGCCTAGGTCGCCTGTATATCTGCTGGATGAGGGGGAAAATCCCTTTGAATATATAGTTAGGGGACGTGATGTGATTTGGTCTGATGCTTATCTTGAGGGGCATCCTTCATGGAAGATTCCATTTGACAAGAGTTTCCTGCCATATCATGTTGGAGTTTATGGGAGCACGGGCTGCGGCAAATCATGGTTTACAAGATATATTCTTGTTCCATTATATAGGCGGGCTGGCTATAAGGTGCTTCTGCTCGATTGGAGTGGAACGGATTATGTTCCCCTGCTTAAAAGAGAGGAAGTTATAAGAATGACGGAAATCGCGCTTGACGAAGAATCGGTTTTAAGCTATTTTCAAGATAAAACTTTCGGCTTCTCCAAAAATGATTTCATCAAAGATTTCTTCGACGAATTCATAGAGGGTTGGATAAATAGGGTTAAGGAAGCCCGCTTAAACTCGGAGAATCCCGCTGAGCATCTTTACAATGAATTGAAGAGTTATATTGAGGAGTCTATATGGAATATTGACCGTAAGTCTTCTAGAGCGGCGGCGGAGAGAGCCTTTAGAAGAATATTTAGGAAGCTTAAGCCGCAGGATCTCTATCCGGTTATGGGTTCGATAAGCATAGAGGAGCTTTTCCAGGAGCTTGAAAAGAGGGGTATGTTAGCCATTGATATGAGCGGTGCGTTAGCTGAGGCTAAGTTGGGATTCTTTCTGTCGCTTTCAAAACATCTTTATGGTTTAATGGAGGCTGGGGAGAGTCTTGGCATATCGCTTATAATAGATGAGGCGCCTCAGTATGCTCCTTGGGATGCGCGTGGAATACAGGCTGAAACATGTGAGATGATAAAGAATCTTGCCGCCTTGGGGAGAAAGCGGATGCTGAATCTAACGCTTATAGCGCAGGGAATTAAGGGCGAGATAGGTATAAATGCCGCTGTTAGAAGAAATTTGAACACCCACTTTTTCGGCAGAATACATCCGTTAGATGCTAGCGGGGAGGGTGGGGCGTCGGAGTGGCTTTCACCCTACGGCATATCGTCAAATCAGCTGCTTCAACTTAAGCCGGGGAGATTTTATTTTGCTGGCGTAATGAATCCGTCTCCAATTCCTTTGCTGATCACTTATAATCCTGAGGATTGTAGGGGTTTTGAAGATGTCTGAGGAAATTCCTGAATGGGTTAAGCTTCCAGTAGATTTGCAGCATAAATTCTTCAAGCTGGCTGAGGAGGAAGCCCGGGAGATAATTGGCATTATTAGGGATATAGAGTCTAGTTTGGGGATTGTTAGGGATAAGGTGGTTCCATATATAAAGCCGGTTCCAGAGCAGGTGAGGATGTCAGTTATCGCCGCCGTTGATGGCTCTAGGTCTCCTAAATTAAGTGAGAGGCTTGGCGTGAGATATGGGGTCTTTACTTATGGGGCTGTTTATCTGCGGGGTAGGGAGAGGGTGGATGAGAGGCTTGAGGCTAGGGTCTTTAGGGCGAGGCAGGGTGGCTCAAGGGTGGAGTGCAGATACCTTTTCCCGCTTCTAATGACTTATTTTGAGAGGAAGATGGCTTTAGAAGCCCTAGAGGAATGCGACCTACTTTTCATAGATGGAAGCTTTTATGGTTTTGTTTATCCAGCGTTGGATATGAAAAAGCGTGGTTTCCTAGAGGGGAGAGAGCATATTATCAGAGATCTCTTTAGAATTACGGAGAAGCTTAGGGAGAGTAGAAGGGTTTTGGGGGTTATTAAGAGGAGTCAAACAAAGGCTTTAGGGGGATGTCTGGTTTTAGAAGTTGGGAAAAATCCGTTCATAACTATTTTGGACAAGCATATATTGTCGCTTCTGATGCCTCCGAGAACCTTCTTTGAGTATAGGAGCATTCTAGGTGAGAAGCCGACTGCAATATATACGGGGATAGCGGGGTTGGCTAGGAAAATGGGGGTAAGCGATCCCCGAAAGCTCGTTAGGGAGGCTGAGGAAAAAGTCTACAAGCCCTTTGAGGCTCTAGGATACTCTAGGGAGGGATTTATGGAGATGAGGAGGGCTCACGTCAGATTTTATGATGGGTTGCCTCCATGCGAAATAGAATATCCCTCCACGATGGATCTTAGGGAAGTCTTAGCTGAGAGGGATCTATTCAGCGAGGTTACAAATCTGCCCATAGCCATAGATTTAATAGACAATTTGACGAACATATCCTCAAAATTCACTGAGGAATTTGTTTCCGAGGTTGAGGGAAGAGTGTTAGAAGCTCTTGCGAAAAATGGTGAGAGCCTAAACTCTATAAAATCATTTTTCTCATTCCTAAATCCCCAGAAGCCCTTCTAACCATCAGCATAAACCAAACTTCCATCCGCTTATGGACAACAAGACTCGTTGTTCCCTAGAAAAATATAACAAGGCTTGTTGTCCTGTGGAAAAATTCTAGGGCTTCCGCCTCCCCTTACATCCAATATTCCTT
>CAYNMB010000027.1:0-8322 GCA_964398235.1 uncultured Candidatus Bathyarchaeia archaeon
TGGAAAAACGTTTTTGTTAAGAAGGATTTTTAAGGACGCATATTATTTCGCGGTTACAAAAGCGGGTTACATCATATTTGAGGAAAAGGGCGAAGCCACATGCATAAACGTTAAAGAGGCGGTTAGCCGAATCGGATCTCTGCTTAGAAGAGGCGAAACAGTCATACTGGATGAATTTCAAAGACTCTCCAACAGATTTTTGAATGAAATTGCCGCCAATCACCCAAGCGGAAAACTTATAGCCAGCACCTCAAGCCTAGGGATAGCTAAAAAGATTTTTAGTAGAAAAAATCCCTTTTCGGGTCTATTTACGCCATTTAAGATGGATTTAATAAGATATTCTGATGCAATTCTCTCGCTAAGTAATGTCTGTTCCTCCCCAAGAAATATGCTACTTTATGGGCTGATCATCCGCGATCCATGGATCATTCCAATAATGTCTTTTAAGAGGGATGCTGTTTCGGAAATCTGCAATAAAGTCCACTGCCTTTTGGCTTCGGCTTCAGGCCTTATTGGAGAGGTCTTTGAGGAGGAGGAGCGCTCCTTAACGAGGGTTTATGACGCTGTGCTGAGGCTGGTTGGAGGAGGATTTTGGAAGCCCGCGGCCATCGCAGAGATCTTATTATCGAATAATTTGATTTCTGGGGGGCTTCCCACGGTAACGGGTTTGCTTGAAAGGTTGGTTAACATGGGGCTTCTAGAGAAGATTCCACTATGGAAGACGAAGGGTTCTAGATGCTACTTTAAACATAAGTCGCCGCCGCTATCCATAATTTACAGCCTCGACTTAAAATTCAACCTTACCGAGGGAGATGGCAAAAAAATAGATAGAAATATTGTTTCAAGTGTTTTAGAAAAAGAATTTCAGTTTGCTCTAGGGGAGATGCTCTCCGAATATTTTGGCGGAGTAAGAAGCTACACCATCCTGCCAAATAGTAAGGAAGACATAGACATAGTAATTTTGGATGCTCGAGGGAAAAAGCCGATTATAGGATACGAAGTGAAGCTCAAAGAATTTAATGTAAGGGAAGCTGAAAAGGCTATAGAGACAATTCACTTCTATGGAATTCCTAAGGCTGGGCTCATAAGTGCAAGCGCTAAGCCTCCAAGCGTCAAAGAATCCTTCATGGAACTTGGACCAGAAGAGTTGATCAATATAGCTAGACAAATCAGCCTTAAATCCCTCACATTATCAAACCCTGTTTAGAAGCCCTAGCAGCATTGGATACAAAAGCATCAACAAACCCTATTTTTCATTCAGTTTTTTGTAACGATACATTTTTATATAGGGCTACATTTTTATTTAGATCTAAAGGGAGATTCCGATGAAAGCCTTCATGATAATTAAGGATCCTAAGGTTGCAAAGCTCTTTGCAGATAAAACTAGAAGGGAGATCCTTCATAATCTACGGCAGAGGGAAATGACCGCCTGTCAGCTTGCTAGAGCACTCAATAAGAATGTTTCTTCCATATCTTATCATTTATCCACGTTGGAGAAGGCGGGTTTGATAGAGCAGACTCGAACCGTGGTGAAGGGGAATCTTGTTGAAAAATATTATCGGGCTACCGCCCAAAGGTTTATAATTTCCTACACCCTAAGCGAGGGGTTGGTTCCGGGATCCGAAGATATTTCAAAGTGGAATAAGGAGATCTGTAAAATTGCGGCTGAAAACCTCAAGCTATTTGGCTTTAAAATATCTGAGGAGAAGAGGGCTAGAATTCAGCGGTTAATTGAGAAATATGCTTCGCTTAGAAGCATGGCACTTGAACATGCGATTTCAAGACAAAATTATTCCGCTCAAATAATCGCGCCTGCGATGAATCTTCTATTCTCCCTCTTAAGAGATATATCCCTATTCCAAAATCCAGAGTATCTAAAACTCATGGAAGAAGTGTGCAAAGAAATTGGAATAGGAGAGGGAGGTCGGAGCTAGGTGGCCTTCATAAGTAAGCTTTCTAAATATGTACTTAGAAGATGGCATCTCCTAGCCCTCTCAACCTTTCTTATAGCGGTGAACACTTACATAAATATCTACGTCCCCCAATTGGGTGGACAAGTTATAAGAAACATACTTGAGGTCAGAGACTACACCACATTAATATGGCTAGTGGTTCAAATAATAGGCTTCACGGGAATAGGCGGCCTCATCTCATTTCTCACAAGATATGTGAACGGATATTTCTCGCAGAAAATTGTCTACGAGATAAGAAATGACGCCTTCAAATCTATACAAAGGCAATCGCTTGCATTTTTCCATAAAATAAATCCCGGGCAGCTGATATCGCGGACAACAACCGATGCAGAGCGGATAGGGCGGTTCCTAGGCTTCCAGTTCAGAATGCTTGTGGAGACATCCTTTCTTTTAGTTGGAGTAATTACCTCCATGATTATAATAGATTGGGAGCTCACATTCATCTCATTCATGGTTGTCTCACTTATCCTCGTAAACTTCTTATTGTATGGAAAGAGGATTAGACCCGTTATAAGTAGATCCCGCGAATTGTTTGCAAACTTAACATCGGTGCTCTGGGAAAATATTTCTGGAATAAGGGTTGTTCGAGCCTTTGCAATGGAGAATAAGGAAATAGAGAAGTTCGAGAAGCCTAATCGAGGATACTATGAGGCAATGATGGAGGCTACGAGGCTAAGAGCAATATTTATGCCGCTAACAGGCCTAATAGGCGGCTTTATAACAGTTGTAGTATATTGGCTAGGCGGTATAAGAGTCATAGAGGGCAGAATAGGAATAGACATGCTCTACGTCTTCAGCAGCTATATATCAATGCTGATAAGGCCTATGTCAATGCTAGGCATGATATGGACCGGCTATCAACGGATGGCCGCCGCGGGTGAAAGAGTCTTCCAAATAATTGAGGCTGAACCTGAAGTCAAAGACAAGCCGAATGCAATTGAACTAAAAAACGTGAAGGGACACATAAAATTTGAAAACGTGTGGTTCGGCTACGATAAAAACAAGCCGGTTCTAAAGAACTTTAATCTTGAAATCAAACCTGGAGAAACTGTTGCATTACTTGGTCCTACAGGATCGGGTAAGAGCACGGTTATACATCTTTTAATGCGGTTCTATGATGTTACATCCGGCAGAATCCTTATAGATGGACATGACATAAGAGACGTAAAGCTAAGGTCGTTGAGGAAGCATATAGGCATAGTTTCCCAAGAGATTTTCCTATTCAATAGAACGGTTAAGGAGAACATATCCTTTGGGAAGCCTAGTGCCTCCATGGATGAGATTGTAAGAGTGGCTAAGATTGCGCAGGCACATGACTTCATAATGAAGCTGCCTAAGAGATACGATACGGTTATCGGCGAAAGGGGAGTAAACCTCTCAGGAGGGCAGAGGCAGAGAATAGCCATAGCTAGAGCCCTACTCTTAGACCCCCCAATCCTGATCCTAGATGATTCAACCTCAAGCGTTGACGTAGATACGGAATATGAGATTCAAAAGGCTTTAAGCGCCCTACTTAAGGATAGAACCGCCATAATAATCACGCAACGTCTATCCACCATAAGAAACGCTGATAGAATAGTGGTGATGGATAATGGTGAAATCGTGGAGGAAGGTGATCACGAAACATTAATGGCTAAAAGAGGCATCTATTACAGGCTTTATCAAACGCTTTATGAAACTCAGAAAGATGTTCTTGAAGCCCTGGAGGCACGTCGAAAACTTGATGGAGGTAGATAAATATGGGGTGGCGTCACTTTCATCATCACCATCATGCATTAGAGAATAAAAAAACCGAGAGGAAAATGCCTGCAAGAAAAATATTTGCTAGGCTACTAGCATATCTGGCACCCTATAAAAAGTGGATTATAGCAGTAATACTGGCGGTCATAGTTTCATCAATTGCCGGAATCGCAAGCCCATACATTTTGGGCAGAGAAATAGTGGCTAAATACATACTGCGGAGAGACTTTCAAGGACTTCAAAAAATAATGCTTATTTTCATTGGAATTCAAATCGCCAACTGGATCGCTGGCACCATACGTAGGTATGGTTTGGGAAAGATAGGGCAGAGCCTGCTGTTAAGGCTGAGATCGGAGCTTTTCTCACATTTGCAGGAGATCTCCTTCAGTTTCTTTGACCACTCGGACAGCGGTGACATTATTTCTAGGGTTACAAACGACACTGACGCCATAGGTGAAGCCTTCACATCAGGCTTGGTTAACGTTGCAAGCGACCTGCTAAGTTTATTCATGATAATGGTAGTGATGTTTAGCATCAATATTCAATTAACTCTCGCATCCCTCATAGTCATACCCCTAATAGTCGCCGTAGCCCTCCTATTCAACTCGAAATTTAGATCAGCATACCAGGCGCAAAGAACAAGAATTTCAAAAATAACTTCCAAACTCCAGGAAGGCATCTCCGGCATAAGGGAAATCCAATCCTTCACGAAGGAAAGAGAAGTTATAAAGGAATTCAGGAGATCAAATCTTGAAAACCTTCAGGCAAATCTCCAAACGACGAAGGTTTGGGGCTCCTTCTTCTCAGTTATTCAGCTAGTGCAGGCGATTGGAATAGGAATAGTCATCATATATGGAGGATGGCTCGCCTTCAACGGATTGTTAGGATCAATTGAAGATGCTGTTGGAACCCTAATCACATTTTCAATGTACATCAGCATGTTCTTTAGACCCATACTTGATTTAACAAACTTCTACAACACCGTCCAGTCATCTCTTATAGCGGCGGAAAGAATTTTTGAAATGCTTGACATTGAGCCGGAGATAAAGGATAGTGAAGATGCAATTGAACCGCCGAAGATAAATGGGGAGATAGAGTTTAGAAATGTAACCTTCGGATACAATCCCGAACATCCAGTCCTACATAATGTAAGCTTCTACATAAAGCCTAAAGAAACTGTGGCGCTTGTAGGTCCAACGGGGGCTGGAAAAAGCACGATAGTAAAGCTGATATGCCGATTTTATGACCCGCAGAAAGGTCAGATTCTAATTGATGGACATGATATAAAGAAAATAAAGCAGAGGGCGCTTCGTAAGCAGATGGGCATAGTCCTCCAAGAAACCTTCCTCTTCTCAGGCACAATCATGGAGAACATAAAGTATGGAAAACCGGATGCAACCGATGAGGAGGCTATAGCGGCCGCAAAACTTGTGGGCGCCCACCAATTCATAGAGAAGCTCCCCGACGGATATAACACTAGGATAGGGGAGCGGGGAGCCGGACTATCCGTCGGACAAAAGCAGCTAATAGCGTTCGCGCGGGCTTTGCTTAGAAATCCCTCAATCCTAATCTTAGATGAGGCTACTTCAAGTATAGATCCCTACACCGACCTCCTCATCAGAAAGGCTATGAAAGTCTTGCTTAAAGACAGAACCTCAATAATAATTGCGCATAGGCTCTCAACGGTTAGGGACGCTGACCGAATACTTGTCATAGATAATGGAAGGATAGTTGAAGAGGGTAGCCACGAGGAGCTCATGAAGAAAGGCGGATTATACCGCCACCTATATGAAATGCAATTTAAGGAGCCCGAAGAAGGCAGGGCTCTCGCCGCTAAGGCGGGAGGCTGACAAAATTTTAAATTTTTTAATAATGGAATCACAGTAAAAGATGAGGTTTGAACGATGAAGATACGGTTATTTGAAGTACCCCACTTTGACGATTTTCCACTAACCTTCGGCGGCTTACTTTTAAACTTGAAGAAGCTCAATCAATTAGAGTATACATGTGATGTTGTCTGCTTTTCCCGCTCCAACTATCTATGCAGAGATGAGGAGGGAAACAGAGATACTTCGGAAAAACGAGTGCAATATGCTACTGGAATCAGAGTTATTGAAGAAGAAAATTGTCTGAAATATTTAGGTGTAAAACATTTAATTCTCCTAGGTCTCAATGAGGCTTTACTTAGAGGATACGGCTTAACTGGAACAAAATTTGAGTTTCCAAAGGGAATAGACTGGAATAAAGATAAGCATCTCGTAGAATATCTGACCGAAATATTCAAGAAGCATCTACAGTTTGCCGATGAAGTCTATTTTCCCCTAGCAATCAGGGGTCATGTGGATCACTTAATTGTTAGGGAGGCTGGCTTAAAAGCCGTCAAGGAACTGGATTCTGCCGGAATCAGGAGGGCTTCGGTTTTCTTTGGAGAGGATCAGCCCTATGCTGGCACAACTGATCCCGAAGACTGGCTGGAAGTGGAAGAATTCATTAAAGAAAATAAATTGGAGGCAATTACCTATGAAATTGATTTAGAAGAAAAGCTGAAGCTGCTGGAATTTTATCCATCTCAAACCGAACCCACCTATTTCGAAGGAGTGAGGAAGAGAGCGCTTCAGCTAAAGAAGCAGATTTCAAGCGAAAAACCGGCGGAAAGAATATACAAGTATCCTGAAAAATAATGAGAGGATTGCAGGTATTGTGGATTCCCCTACTTTCAACGCCCCACTAATTCCTCAACCTCTTTCCTACCTTTTTCCAGCTCCTCAACCTGCTCTGCATCTTCCTTTAAGAGGAGGGCTTGAAGCTCCCCAACATGGGTTTTCTCTTCTCCAGCTATTTCCAGCAAAACCTTTTTGATTTTTTCATTATCTGTTGTGGCAGCCAACTGTTCATATAGGTTTATGGCATCTAGCTCAGCTATTATCGCCACCCTCAATATCTCTCGATCTAAGAGCGGTTTTTCAACCCTATCGATTTTTATTGGTATTTGACTTATCATTTTTCATTCATTCCTCTTTTTCTCCTGATTATAATTGTTTTTAAGCCATATTAGGCTTTTGAAGTCATTTTTATCATTTATCGTTTCATGAGGACTGATAGGAAGAAGACTGCAACATTGCTTAAAATTATTAGCGGTCCAACCGGCAAATTGGAGAAGACGCTTAAAGCTATTCCAGCTATCATGGAGGTTCCTCCGAAGAGCGCGGCGAGAAATCTATAATTCGATAGATTTTTACTCAGATTTCTCGCAGAGGCTGATGGAATAGCAACTATAGCCGCCGTCATCAGTCCACCCACAAGCTTTGTTCCTAGGGCAACAATGGCGGCTATCAGAAATAGGTAGATGAGATTGTATTTTTTAACATCGATTCCCTCAACCTTTGCAAGGTCTTCAGAAATATTTATTAAGAAAACCTTTGGGTAAATGGCTTTTGTTACAAAAAATATTATTGCCAATAAGGGTAGAGCGATTAAAGTGTCATATAAACCGACTTTGGAGATGTCTCCCATCAAGGCAGCCTCAGCCTTATCAAGTGGCAGAAATAGTAGGGCTACTGAAACCCCAAACGTGAATACAACTGCCGTCAATGCCTCCATAGGTAGCTTCGTCCTCATCTCTAAAAGCCATATTAGAAGCGCGCCTAGAATCACAAATGGAAATGCGCCTAGAGAAACGTCGAAACCGTTGAGCAAAGCAAGAGCAACCCCAGGCAATGTTAAATGACCTAGTGGACCAGCGGCAAGAGACATTTTCCTTGAAAGCATCAGGCTGCCTAGATAGCCTGCAACAACTCCAATAAAGAATCCGATTGTTAGGCTTAGAGCTAGATTTGTCATGGTCTTGCACGCTTGCCCCCATGTCTATATATTTTTATTCCAAAACCATAGATTTCCTCAAGTTTCTGGGGTGTAAGATCTTCAGGCTTCCCGTAGCATAGAAAGCCTTTCTTGCTTAGACATAAGACGTTGGTTGAATGCGCATAGACTATGTCAATTTCATGGGTCACCATTAGGATTGTAATTCCCCTCTTCCACAATTCTAAAAGCAGATTGTAAACCGTTACTTCTCCCTTCACATCGATTCCAGTTGTCGGCTCATCCAGCAAAAGAACATTGGGTTCAGAAACTAGACTCCACGCTATCAAAACTCTCTGAAAGGTTCCGAGAGATAGGCTTCCCATATTTTTCTCCAAAACATCTTCGTCAAGACCGACAAAACTCAAATATTTCTCCACGTTTTTCACCCTCTTAAGCCCAAAAAATTCTTTAACGGAGATCGGATAGTCTTTGAAGGCTAGGGAAGAAAAGCCCTGTGGAAGATAGCTTATCCTCGCATCTTCAGCCCAATAAATCTCCCCCTCATATGGAATTAAACCAAGCAAGGCTTTCAGCAAAACAGTTTTTCCACAGCCATTTGGACCCAAAATTGTTAAAAAAGCCCCCCTCTCAAGCTCAAAGGAAAGATTGTCGATTACCTTCTCCCCATTAAATGTAACCGTAAGATTCTTTACACGCAGAATTATTTTATCTTTATCCATAAGGTTTCCTTTCATTGCTGGTATAAAAAATAAAACTTGGGTCAGTTATTTAAACATTTAATCACTTT
>CAYNMB010000027.1:8422-17838 GCA_964398235.1 uncultured Candidatus Bathyarchaeia archaeon
AGCCATGAAAAGACACCTATCATCTTTAACGCCATATAGATCATCACAGCTATGAAAATATATTTTAGCTTCTTTGCCGGTAGCCTATGGGCCACTCTAACGCCTACCTGAGCCATTGGGACACTTGTGCCGGCGAGCAATATCCACTGTAGGAGATTTACATATCCTATGGAGTATGGAGGTAAACCAGTTGCATTTAGTCCATCAATCATATAGGATATTGCCCCGCCAATTGATGTGAATATCATCATCGCAGTTGATGTGCCCACCGCTGAGTGCATCTTAAACCTTAATATCGTCGCCATTACGGGAACCATCAGAACTCCTCCTCCAATACCTATTAAGCCGCATGCAAATCCTAGAGGTAAACCCCATAGAACATAGGTGAGAAGGCTTTCGGAAGGCTTCTCTTCAATCTTCGGGGGTTTTGCAGTTAACATCCTTACGGCTCCACCCAAGATGGCTAAACCGAAAATCGTTGTCAAAATTTTGCCCGGAAGATTTGACGCAACGAAGGCTCCTAGGGCGGAGGCAACTGCGCCTGTTATTCCTAGCGTAACCCCCGCTTTCCATAATACTGCTCCCTTTTTATAGTGGCCGTAGGCTCCACTAATAGCCGTTGGCAATACAACCAACAAATTTGTTCCGAAAGCTGTTCTTATCGCTATACTTGGATCAAAGCCCGAGGCTGTCAAAATCCAGTATTGGACGGGAACCATAATGAAGCATCCGCCAACGCCAAGCAGTCCAGAAGCAAATCCAACACCAAGCCCCGTTAACAGAAGCGCAAAAAGATAAACTGTCTCCATGGCTGGATCACCTTTTATTCACTAAATTTAATTTAAAGTTTAAATATTACACTGAATATAAATTTTTTGATTAAAAAATAAACAGCTTAAGTTGATCGATCATGGATGACGTAGATAGGAAAATTATTTCAAAGTTGCTCGAGAATGGAAGAATGTCCTATGTTCAGATAGGAAAGGCCATAGGCTACACATCTATGGGTGCTAAGCGAAGACTTCTAAAAATGCTTAATGAAGGATTAATCCAAGTTTCGGCTCAGATTAATATGAATAAGCTGAAACTTCATGCAGCACTCGTTCTCCTAGAGTTTGAGAACCGAGAGGCATTGAATCAATGCTTGGAGAAATTCAAGGACTGCCCAAGAATCGTGAACATGTTCACGTTATTTGCAGGCTATAACCTAGCTGCATTAGTCATAGCCGAGGACAAGGATACTTTGGAAAGCGAATCAATGGAAAAATGCTCCCTAAGATGTAGCAGAGGCGTTAGGAGAACGGAGTTTTATCCAATCGGGACAATCCTGTTCTCTCCATACCTGAAGGTGCGAATAAATCTAGCAACGAAAGATAAGGAAATAGCACCCTGCAACGTTAAATGCGACGTATGTGAAAGATATAAAGCTGGCAAGTGCGTTGGATGCCCTGCCACAAAATACTATAAGGGGCCACTCTAAAATCTTCTCTTGATTTGACCAAATGTTTTGGTCAATTTTTCTATCCATCCGTTTATGCGAATCGAGAGGACTTTATAAACCCGCTTCCTTTTCGGCCAATTTTTCTATCCATCTAGGAGGATTCCTCCCCCATAAAACGCTTAAAACCAATGGGCAATCTAAGAGACTTCATGAATAGTGTTGTTTCTTACTTTTGGCTCATAATTTTGTCCTTTAAGGATTGGGCTCCATAAACTTAAATAAAAAATAAGGGAAGGTAAATGGAGGCATGCCTACATTCTTGACTTTGTGAAGTTTAGTTCATTGATCAGGGCGTAGGGCGTAAGGGTTGGAACCTCCACTTCCCACCACTTAATCCACGTTCTCTCTCTGCTCAAATCCGCCACGTTTTGTAGGATTCTAAGCATGTTGTCGCTTATACGCAATTCTCTAATTGACGCCGCTATTTCGCCACGTTTAATTCGAAACATTCCGTCTCTCGGTATTGTTGAAAAGTCCCCGGTCCTATAGTTCTGGTATCTTAGATACCAGTCATTCGTCACGTATATGCCGTCATCAACCTCAGCTATCAGCTCCTCAAAAGACTTGCTCCCAGATTCAACTATAAGATTCCATGGATGCGGCACAATTATCCCAGCATTACCGGTGGTTTCAACACCAAATTTCTTGGCAGTCAAACTATTGTGGAGATAAGTCTTCAACACACCTTGCTCAATTATAAATTTCTTCCTAGTTGGAACACCTTCATCATCAAATGCCCTAGCACCTAGGGTTCCCGCAAGGGTTGGATCATCAAGCAACGTGAGCTTTTTGGAAGCAACCTCAGAACCAATTTTGTCAACTAGGAAGGATTGACCGGCATCAACAAGAAAAGCAGATGAAAGGACACCAACCTGATTAACAAAATCCGCGAAAACCAGTGGCCCTAGGAGAGCCATATATTTTCCCGGCTCACCTGACTGAGGGTTGGCTGATGCCCTAGCGATTTCGCCAGCAATTCTCCCAGCCTCCCCTGGATCGAAGTCTTCGGGTCTGCTAGCTATTGAAACCGCATGTCCGGTGGCAACCTCTGAAACAAACGCTCTTACTGAAATTTCAAGTCCAGAAATTTCCTGCGAGGCATTAACGTTTCCAGAGGTTGCGAGATACATCTTCCCTCTATAAGCATTTAATGTTCCAGCAGCTCTTTCAGCGCCTTTTTCAAGCGCGCCTTTTATTGCCTCATCAACATAAGCGGTTAACGTGTCGGGGTTTAGGGAAAAGTATGGAGCCTTAAGTAAGCTGGGATCATATTTGAATGGGCCTTGCGGTAGAGGCGCATAAACATCCGCTGGTGGAGTTGCTTTAGCAACCTTAACAAGGTTTTTCACAGCCTTCTTAATGTTTCTCATGGATAAGGTGCTTATCGACGTTGCAGCCCTATGCTTCTCAACCATAACAAAAACATCCACAACAGACTCCAAGAAAATTTTTGAAACTGAAACCTCGTTATTTGAAAATCTTATCATGATTTTCTGAGATTTAACGAGATTAGCTACTACATCAGTTGCACCCTCTTTCATTCCTAAATCAACAATTTGGGATGGAATTTCCTCTAATCTAATTTTACGCGCCGCCAATCCTAACCCTCCTTAAACGGATATGGGGTCCACCAGTCCAAACTGGTATGCCCTGCATTGGATCTCCTTTACCGCAATATGCTGCCTGAAACTCTAGATCTTTCCCAGCGGCATCAACAGCCGACCACAGTCCGGTAGTTGTTATTTCAAGCACGGGGTTTCTAACCAGATTCCCTAGCTCGCCATTCTCTATTTTATAAGCCTCTAGACCCACATAGCGTTGATTGAATCTTCTGTCATCAATGTTCCACTCCATGAAGGTTTTAATGTATAAGCCTTTTTTGACATCCTCAAATAATTCTTCTTTTGAATAGTCTCCCGGCATGAAGAAGGTGTTTGCCATTCTAACTATCGGTTCACGATTATATGCTACTGATCTGGAGGATCCATTGCTTTCAACGTTAAATATGCTTGCCGTTTCACGATTATGCAGAAACTCGTTTATAACACCCTCTTTTATCAAAATGCGTCTCCTAGCCTTAACGCCCTCATCATCATATAGATAAAAGCCGAATGAGCCTTTTAATGTTGGATCATCAGCCACATTCACTTGAGGCGAACCAACCCTAAGCCCAATCGAATCTGGTTTAAGAAAGGTTTCACCAGCCTGAGCAGCCTCTCTGCCGAGTATTCTGTCAGCCTCACTTGGATGCCCACATGACTCATGGCTAATTATGCCAACGAGCTCCGGTCCAAGAACTACATCCATCTCGCCTTCAGGAGCTTTAACGCCCTCCATGAGGATTCTAGAGAGAATGTCAGCTTCCTCATAGAAGAGCTTTGGCGGATTCCATCTCTCCACAATCTCCCAGCCGCCTGTTTCACCCAAATTAAAGTATCTTTGAATCGGCCCTTTTTGTGGATGAAAAACTGTTATGAAGGCAAAGAGGGCGGCTCTAGGGATTCTGCTGTAAACGTTGGCTCCGTCACTTGTCATTACGAGCTTTTCAGTTATCCATGTATCTAGGGTTATTAGACGGGTTGGAGCTTTCACCTCATGTGTAGAGGCTGCCGCTAGGGTTTGCTCATCAGCCTCCTTAAGGAGCTCAACCTTAGATTCAAGATCTACGCTGGAGAACTTCACTCTTGATTTAACTTCAACCTTATCCTTTCCTAATTCACCTTTCCCCATAACTATCTTTCTTTTCATGAGCTTTGAAGCGGATTTAGCCATTTTAAAGGCTTGGCGCACAGATCTCTCAATATCTCTTTTCCTTAAAGTGTTTGTAGATGCAAAACCCAGCGAACCGTCCACAAGAACTCTTACACTAAGCCCTCTTTCCTCTTCAAACGCTGAAGTCTCTAGAACACCATTCTTCAGTATTATAGATTCACGGAAATCCCTTTGCATCCTAGCTTCAGCATATTCAGCCCCCATGCTTCTGGCGCAGTCAACAGCGAATTCAACAAGATCCTCCAAAACATCATCCTCCTCATAAAAGTAATTAGTATTTCCATAACATTAGCCTTATTAATGCTAACTGATTAAATTCATGCGGGATAAATATGTCAGCTAAAGATCTTGCATCTCGGAAAAAAGAGGCGATTCTCCTAGAAATTTGTCAAATTTTAAAGAAAACTAATGCCATAAGTTTCGGCACCTTCAAACTTTCAAGCGGTAAAATCACACCCTATTATATTGATTTAAGGGTTGTGCCAAGCTTTCCAGACGCATTCACTAAAATAGCTGAAATACTTGTCGATGCAATAAAAAATGAGGTTGGCATAGAAAATTTTGATAGGGTAGCCGGCATACCAACAGCCGGTCTGCCATTAAGCGCTATAGTTGCATATAACCTCAAAAAACCATTTCTTTATGTACGTCAAAAAGAGAGGCTCAGCGGAAGAGAGCGCAGAGTTGAGGGCATACTTATGCCCGGAGACAGAGTTCTTTTAATAGATGATCTGATTACAACGGGTTTAAGCCTTGAAAGATCCGCCTTAGCCATCAGAGCTGAAGGCGGAGTGGTTTCAGACGCTCTTGTCCTCCTAGATAGAGAGGAGGGCGGGAGAGATAGACTTGCAAAAATAAACGTTAATCTTCACACAGTTTTAGGCATTAGGGAGGTTGCTGAAAAACTTCATGAAATGGATGTCATAGATGATGAACAGTTAAAATTGATTCTAAATCAAACCAAGACCAGTAAATCAAAATAATCATGTGTTTGTAAATTATTCTTCACCGAGAATTTCAGCCATTTCTTCCTCTATTTTTTCCGGCTCATCAAAATCAAATTCTATAAAAGATGTGTTTAAGCCTCTTCTCTGCATCTCCCTTCTAAGAAGCCCTAAAAAGATCCCCTCCTCTTCAACATATTTATCAGCGTTAACTTTTTTAGGAGCACTATTTACCGCGCATGAGGGGGAGCGTTTCACCCCCACAACGGCTAGAATCTCTATGCGTGGTTTTTGACTCATGGAAACCAGAGATTCAATTTGTTCAACTGACAGTTTAGCTAATTTCTTGCAGTGTTCAATAAACCCGTTTAGCGCTTCATATTCATCTTTTGTTCTAGGGGGACGCGGATTTCCACAAAAGGTGAATTCTGGACATGGCAGCTGAATTAAGCCGATGCTATGGTTTGAGGCAAATTCAATTAATTTTGTGGCTAAACCCATATTTCTTTCAATAGGCTTACCCTCACACCACCATCTTGTGCTCTTATTCAATAAGCAGTGAGAAACCACGAGCACCCTAGACGCTGCTTCCACCTTATTCAAAACTTTCCTCCTCCCGCTTTTTTCAATCCTATTCTGATTGAATGTTTTGCGGAGGCGGACGCTTCTGAACATAAAGATAACGTCTAGGTCTTCCTTCCCTAGTCAATATTCCATCCCTAACAAGATCAAGTAAAACATGCGCAACAGCTGTGCGATCATAATGATAGCCTAGGCGAGTCATCTCTTTATGAACATCATCAAGAGAACGATGCTCGGAAAACCATCCCTCCATCCAAAGACGCTCAATAATCCCCCTACATGTCTCAGACCTTCTCGGCTGAACTGGAATAGGGCTTCTGGGGATTGATTGACTTTCCATAAAGTTTGAAACGCTTGAAAGAACCTTATCAACCACCTCTTTGACCTGATCTTCTCTGCAGGTTATTTCAAATTCTACATTTCCAACCTTCATTTTTATTTGAACTTGGGGTTTTTCCCCACTTTTTTCTGACATTTATTTTCCCTAATTATTGTTTATTGTATTGCACATCTTGTTCATGCGCAACATTTATATACAATATCCCTAAACTATAAATTGGTGAATATTGTTGATTGGACAATTACATTATGCAACAACACCAAAATATAATTTTCCCCAACAAGCTCTCGAATACGCCGATTTCCCAAGAAAAATCATCGAATTAAGCCTGAATTCAATGAGTGAAATAAGAAACAGATGCTTCCAACCCTGGATCAACCCAAATGCTTTTCCGATTGAAAGAATGGGGCTCCAGGAGGACACCATAGAAGTTTATGGAAGAGAGGCATTTTCAATAATTTCGCCCCTAGAGCCAATATCCGATGATTCCACAATAGTAGCCATCGATGCCTCAAGCATCAAGGTTGGGGAAACCGAAAGCGGAGTCATATGCGCTGTTAGGGGCGCAATAGTCTGGAACGAGAGAAGAAAATATAGGTATCTGCGCTTCGGCCCACTTCCATTCCACATAACTGAGGAAAATAAGAGAGAGATTTTAAATCTGCTTGAATATCATCAGCCGATCGGATCAATTTCAAAGCTCCCCTTTCTCATCGAGCTACAAAGCCGCTTATGCAACATGCTGGAGAGATGGATCCAAATGATAATTTCATCTTCAACAAGCAATAGCATAATTCTTTGGGATGGATCGCTTGTTTCCAGAGCATCCAACGGTGCTACAAATCTTTTATCAAACATGCTTAAGGCTGCAAGGGAAAATTCAAATGTTGTTCTATCATTTTCTAAGGCTTCAACCGTTAGGCTTCTTGGCAGGAGAATAACGGATCTAGTTGTTAGACAGAGGGTTCCATGTCTACTTGAACTCAATGAACACATGCTCTCTTTAATCTCTAGAAAAATGCGATTTCATGGAAAAATCTATGTGGCTAAGCTAAACGATAGAGGATACCCCTTTCGAGTGGACATAGATAGAGCATTGCCTAAAGAGCTGCAAATAATGGCTGTTCGAAGGCTTCTAGGAAACGAATTAATGTTTCAAGGCTATCCTGAAACCCTACGTTTAGCGCATATATTCTCAACATTCACAGCCAGCGACGTCATAGGAATACAGCGTTTTATTGCCAAGAAATATGGGCTGAGAGTCATCACATTGCCAAGCATTAGAAAAGCACTTTTTGGACCGTTTGGAACGGGCGGCATTGGAGACTAGCGGGAATGCGCCTCTACAAGAAGACTGGCAACACCATACAGATCATCAGTTTTCCAGATGAGGAGGTAGAGAAGGGCGGCTACCTAATAATAGAGGACAGAAAGACCGGGAAATCAATGATAGTTCAAGTTATTGATGTGCAGTTTGCGAATGTTCCGGGAATAATGGAGGAATTGCTTAGAGAACCCCTCATAGAGGACGTAGAGGATCCAATTAAAGGCGAAGACGTTGATCCACTCGACATAACATCGCATATACTGTATGTTCAGGACGCGCGTTTGCTCATATGTAAAATTCATGGAACAATAAAAAATGGAAAATTAAGTCCAGATAGCTCGTGGCTACCGTCCAGAACCCATTCAATAATACGAAAACTGCCGATCAAGGAGCTGATTGAAATAGCTGAGATGAGAAACTTGTATCCAATAAACCTTGGTGAAACCATGGAAGGAACCCCCATCGAAATAGATGCATGCAACCTTGACGGAAAGCTCAACATAATAACTGGAAGAAAGGGAACAGGCAAATCCCATTTATCCAAGCTCCTAGTTTTAGGGCTCGTAAAGTATGGTGCAACGGTAATAGTTCTAGATCTGAATGGCGAATACAAAAATCTAGGAGTAAATGAAAATGGCGAGGAAAATGAATTCTTTGATAAAATACATGTCTTGATTCCCGGAAAAAATTTCAAAGTAACCCTTTCTCAAACAGGTCTCTCCGTAATAATGAAGATTTTAACTCACGCCCTCAGACTGCCGGGCACATCGGCTAGAGAATTTAGGCACATATGGCGTTTTCTAGAGGAAAGAAACATGCTTTCATTCCATGAGCTAAGCGAGGCTATTAGGAGATGGCAATGTAATCAGCAAGTTAGAGACGCGTTATTTTCACGTTATTACACGCTTTTACATTCAAGCTTCTTCACAGATGATCCGGCTGAAGCCATAGATTTCGAGGCGCTTCTCCAGAAAATTGAGGTTGATGGCGGTGGAGCGGTGATTTTGGATTTAAGCAATTTGTCATCCATAGACCGCCAAATGATCGTTGAATATATTTTAGCGAAGCTGCAGGATTTATTATCCCGTTGGAAAATTAGGGCTGTTTTCCTTTTCGCTGAGGAGGCCCATCTATATCTTAGGGAAACATATTGGGATGACGTTGTTACAAGAATGAGGCATTTCGGAGTTTTCACAACCTTCATAACAAATCAGCCAAACACCATTAAAGAAAATATTTATCGTCAAGCAGACAACATATTTTTGTTTAATTTTGTGAATGAGCATGATCTAGAGATAATTTCAAGAGCTGCTAGAGTTGATGTTGAAACCACCATATCAATTGTCCGCGATTTGCCGCCTCATCACTGCCTAGTATTGGGGGAAGTAGTGAAAGACTTTCCAATAATTGCGAAAATAAGGCGGCTAAATGTGAAAACTATGGGTGAAACAAGATTCTTCTTTAAAAGAAATCATGTAGCTGAAACAGTAATGAAAATTCTAGAACAATAATGAAAAATTGTAGGATTCAGTGTTTTTTAGCTGGAAATTTATCGTATTCCCACTTTTCAACAGGCAACCCTGTCTCATAAAGGAGGACGCGCGGCTCATATCCATCATCTGGTCTAGGTCTAGTTTTCCCGCTTCCATTCCATCCCATACGCCACTTCTTCTTCCAAGGCCTTCGTTCCCATATTGGTCCACGAAAGACATCTCTTGTTTTATCCATCCATTCAAGCAACTTATCATGTAGAAAGTCTCTAATCTCAGCATATTCTTCCGAGTCTATTAGATTATCCATTTCTAAGGGATCTTTCTCAAGATCATATAACTCGTCAGTGTAGTGGAGGTTTATTACAAGTTTATATCTGCCGTCAAATATGCATCGAATCGGCTGAAAACCACCCCAGCTGTCATGGTTGATCTCATATCTAGTAAATTCCATGAAAAC
>CAYNMB010000028.1:0-5106 GCA_964398235.1 uncultured Candidatus Bathyarchaeia archaeon
GTTATGGTAAACAAAGCGGCGGATAAAGAAGTGGAACTTGAAACTAAGGTAGCGGAGAAACTTAAGAGAATTGAGAAAAGGGATAGAATGCTAATTAGAGATCGATCAGAGGAGATGGAGGTTCTTGAGGAAGTATTTGATAAACCAACGCTCATGACCATATATGATTTCATGAATGAAGGGATAATAGAAGAGATTTATGGGGTTGTAAATTCCGGTAAAGAGTCGCGCATATATTGGGGAAGAAATTCCTCTGGTGAAGAAATAGCGATAAAAATATTTTTAACTGTTTCAGCCGAGTTCAGAAGGGGTAGGCTTCCATACATTATTGGTGATCCAAGATTTGAGCATATCAAAAGGAATATAAGAAAATTGGTTTACTTATGGGCTCAAAAGGAGTTCAAGAATCTGAATAGGGCTTATGAAGCTAAAGTTAGGGTTCCCAAGCCAATAGCCATCAAAAATAATGTACTTATCATGGAATTTATAGGTAAAAATGGTGTTAGCGCCCCGCTTCTCAGAGAAATCGAGCTAAAAAATCCTGAAAGAATGTACCGTTTAATTCTTTTACATGTTAAGAGACTTTATAGAGGGGCTAGGCTCGTGCATGGCGACCTAAGCGAATATAATATTATGGTTTGGAGAGGCCGTCCAGTCCTATTTGATTTCTCACAGGCAGTGTTAATTGAGCATCCGAATTCAGATCAATTCCTGATAAGAGATATTGAAAACATAAATCGTTATTTTGCAAAGCTTGGTGTGAATGTAATTGAGGTTGAGGAAGCATTTAAGGTGATTACCGGTGGCACAATTACTGGCTAAAATACCTAAAGAGAGAATAGGTGTCCTGATAGGCACAAATGGAAGCGTGAAGAAACATATAGAGAAAACCTTAGGGGTGAAACTTGAAATTGACAGTGAAACCGGAGATGTAGTGATAACTCCTAGAAAAAACCTTAATGATCCATCGCTCTTATTTAAGGCTAAAGACGTTGTCATGGCGATTGGCAGAGGTTTCTCACCTGAACGTGCATTTAGGCTCCTAGAAAGCGAAGATAGCGTGCTTGAAATCATTGATTTAAGGGGAATGATTGGAAAATCCGAATCCGAGCTCATTAGAGTTAGAGGCAGGATAATTGGAAAAAACGGGAGAACTAGAGAAATAATTGAGGAAATGAGCGGGGCGTCAGTGTCAGTTTATGGACATACGGTTGCAATAATAGGGGATTTTGATCAAGTCAATATTGCTAGAGAGGCAATAAACCTCCTGATTAGAGGTTGCGCGCATTCAACAGTCTATAGATTTCTACAAAGAAAGAGGCAGGAGCTTAAAAAGAGACGGCTAGAACTCTGGGAAGGCAGCTCAATATTACCTTGAAGTTGATGAGCATAGTAAGAAAATATATTTATTGCTGGAAAATACTTTGAAAAGAAAGAAGGGAGAGTGAAGACTATAAGTCAAGTTTACCAAGAGATAAGTCCAGCCGACTTCTTTTATAGAAATAAGGAGATAGCGGGCTTCGCAAATCCAGTTAGAGCAATTTTCTCCGCAATCAGAGAGCTTATTGAAAATTCGCTTGACGCCACTGAGAGCGTAGGAATCTTACCTGACATTTATGTACGTTTATCATTTGCGAACGAAAAAAATGGAAGCCTCTACGTTTTAAGAGTTGAAGATAATGGTTCAGGCATACCGGCGGATTATGTTCCCTTAGCGTTTTGCCAATTTCTTTTCAGTTCAAAATATAAGCTTAAGCAATCTCGTGGAACGTTTGGTTTAGGTGGAACAATGGCTGTTCTCTATGGGCAGATAACAACAAGCAAGCCCGTTAAAGTTATTTCAAGTACAGGGAACTCTAAAATCTACGAGTATACTTTGATGATAGACATAGAGAGAAATCGTCCAGTTATTTTGGATAGAAGAATATATCGCAATAGAAGCGGATGGCATGGAACAATTATCGAATTATATCTTGAAGGAGACTATTATAGAGCCATGCCTAAAATCCTAGAGTATTTGAAGCAAACAGCGATCGCCAACCCGTATGCAAATATAATTTTTGTTGATCCAAGAGGCAGACTATATAAGTTTGAAAGAACAGTGAATATTCTTCCAGCCCAGCCTAAGGAAACCTTACCTCATCCCCATGGAATAGATGTTGAAACAATGTTTCGAATGATACGTGCAACACGTTGCAAAACCCTGCTTGATTTCATGCAAAAACATTTTCATAGAGTTGGTAAAAACATAGCTAAAAACTTCTTAAAGTTTGCGGGCTTCCCCGAAGACATAAATCCAAAAAGGCTTAGGCCAGAGGAAATCGTGGAGCTTGTACAAGCCATGAAAAATTTTAATGGCTTTCTTCCACCTGATGCGAGCTGTCTCTCGCCACTAGGCGAAGAAATTCTTAGGGCTGGCATACTTAAGGAGCTGGAGCCTGAGTTTGTAGCCGTTGCCCAGCGTAAGCCCTCAGCCTATTCTGGTCACCCCTTCATAGTTGAAGTTGGAATAGCTTATGGAGGCAAAATTTCGGCGAAGGAGGATGTTCTACTTTATAGATTCGCCAATAAGATTCCGCTGGTTTATGATGAATCCGGCGATGTAAGCTGGAAGATCGTTAAGTCAATTAATTGGAGAAAATATGGTTTGGAGCCAAACATGTCTTTTGCAGTTTTGGTTCATATATGTAGCACTAAGGTTCCATGGAAAACTGTGGGAAAAGAGATGATTGCTGATGAGCCTGAAGTCAGTAGAGAAATACTTAACGGTATAAGAAGCGTTGCCCGTCAACTTGAAATCTATCTCTCTAGAAAGGCTAGGATTAAGCGTGAAAGAGCCCGCTTATCAGCATTTGCAAAATATTTGCCAAAAATCGCCGAGTTTTCTGCTAGGCTTGCCGGTAAAAAAACACCGAGCATAGACCTTCTTTTAAAGAAGGTTAGAAGAATCAAAGTGGAGGTGAAGTCATGAAAGCAAAGGAGAAAAGAAAAGAGATTCTTATGAGGCTTGAGAATTTTGGGAAAGAAGTATGTGATCAAATAGAGAAGGGTTTATTTCCGCAAATAGTGATGCCGAGCAGATCTACAGACAACATATTCTATAGTCCCGAGCTTAGACAATATGTGCTCGGCAACAAAACTGTGAAGAGAAGCGCCAGAAACATTAGACATTTAAGGGCTTTCACACAGCTTGTTTGGATGGCGTATTTCACCCACGAGCTAACTCGAAGCCAGAAAACATCAACGCTGAGAGACGTTTTCTATTCAGCCCAAGCATATGACATATCATTCGAAAGCCAAGACGAGTCAGACAACATAATAACCGATTTAGAAACAGTTTTAGGCTGCACAAGAGAAGACTTCAATGTTTTCCCAGAAGAAAGCTCAGCCGTTTTCGGAGATTTGACAATAGAGTATACTGTTCCAAACTATGAGGGCAAACGCCTGAACTTAACCTCACATCCGGATGGCGTTATGATAGGTCCGGCTTTAACGTCAGCGGAATTTGTAGAAACAAGCGCTGACAAGGTCATAGCTGTTGAAAAAGGCGGGCTTTTCACAAGGTTTATTGAAGAGAGGGTTCATGAAAAATTTAATGCCATACTTGTTTTTCTAAGGGGGCAGGCTCCACGTTCAACAAGATACTTTATTCGAAGATTAAATCAGGAGCTTGGTTTACCCGTCTACATTTTCACTGATGCTGATCCATGGGGGATGCATATTGCCATGGTGATAATTTCGGGTTCAGCTAACGCTGCGCATGTGAGGGAGCTAACAACGCCTGATGCGAAATGGGCTGGTGTATGGGCGTCGGATATAGTTAAATATAAGCTGCCGAGCGATAAACTTAACGAGAGGGATATTAAGCGATTGCATGAGTTGATGAATGATCCGCGATATAGGGGTAATCCATGGAGAAGGGAACTAAAAGTTTTCATGAAGATTCGAAAGAAGTGTGAGCTTGAGGCTTTCTCAAGATATGGATTAACCCACATAGTGGATAGATATCTGCCTCAGAGGCTTAAAGAATTGAGTGGGTAATGAAGCTTAGAAAAAGATATATTGATTTTCTGGAAATCTAGTTTTCAATCAACATTTGGCTGGTGGGTGAAAGTTGAGTAGAGAAGGAAGCTCAATGAATTTACTCCTAGTGTTTGTAGAGAAAATTTCTGGAATTATCTTAACGATTGTTGGCTTAATCTTAGCCTACTATAGCTACATGTCCATTGGAGAATTAAAGGCTGTAGGATCATTTTTCCTTTTAGTTGGAATAATACTAATTTTTCTGGGAATTTTAATGTTCGTCGCTAAATCGAGATGAAGCCTCTTTCCTGAAAAAACATTATCTATTTGTTGTTTAATTATTTTTATTGTGTGATTTTCCATGAATCGTAAGATAAATGTAACTGTTTGGAACGAGTTTATCCATGAACGAGAAGACAGAAAAGTCGCTGAAATCTATCCGGAAGGAATGCATGCGGTTATTGCTAAATATCTGCGAGAACAGGGTTTTAATGTCCGAACAGCGACGATGGATCAGCCGGAGCATGGTTTAACTGAGAGCGTGCTCAACAATACTGATGTGCTAATATGGTGGGGACATGCTGCCCACGATAAAGTGAGCGATAAAGTTGTCGATCGAGTATATAGACGGATAATCTCTGAGGGAATGGGTTTAATAGTTCTTCATTCCGGACACTTTTCGAAAATATTTAAGCGTCTAATGGGAACAACATGTAATCTCAAATGGAGGGAAGCCGGCGAAAAAGAACGCATATGGGTTGTAACCTGCGGGCATCCCATAGCTGAGGGATTAGGCGACTATTTTGAAATCGAGCATGAAGAAATGTATGGTGAACCATTCGATATACCGCCGCCAGATGAGCTGGTGTTTATAAGCTGGTTTAAGGGTGGCGAAGTCTTTAGAAGCGGATGCTGCTTTTATAGGGGGATGGGAAAAATATTCTATTTCAGACCTGGGCATGAAACATATCCAACCTACTATAACCGAAATGTGCTTAAAGTCATAAGCAATGCCGCTAGGTGGTGTGCGCCGGTGAAGAGGCCAAAACCGGTGATGGGAAACGTAAAACCGTTAGAACCTGA
>CAYNMB010000028.1:5206-10473 GCA_964398235.1 uncultured Candidatus Bathyarchaeia archaeon
CTTGTCTAGATCGCTTATCTTTAAGGACAGAAATAAGCTTTCACCCTATTATATTCCAAAACGTTTACCTCATAGAGAGCAGCAGATAAACCTTCTCCTTTCAATTTATGGTAGCATGCTCAAAGACGTTTGGAGCGTTTATCCTAGATACATGCAGATTGTGGGTCCAACCGGAACTGGTAAAACATGTACAGCCATTAAATTTGGTGAACTGATAACTGAAAAAGCCAAGAAGAGCGGCATAAATCTCCAGTACGTTTATATGAATTGCAAAGTTGACGGCGTAACACGATATGTTCTTTACGGAAATCTTGTTAGGAAAGTTACGCCGAAAATATCGACAAAAAGCTTAAGTCCGGAGGAAATGCTAAGACAGTTAATTGAATATTTAAGATTTGAGGAAGTTTTTCTCATAATTACCTTTGATGAAATAGATTATTTTGTTCAAATGAATCCAAAAGAACATGTAATATATGATTTAACTAGGTTGCCGGAGATGCGTCCCGGAGAACCCTCGCCAATAATTGGCGAAATATTTATCGCCCGTTCCCTCAAGTGGTATGAATTGCTTGAATCAGGTGAGAAGTCCACGCTTGGTACCGGCATAATTGAATTCCCAAGATATACAAGTAGGCAGATAAGGGATATACTTGAGGATAGGATTAAGGAGGCTTTTCAACCCAACGTTATTCTCGATGAGACGCTTGATTTAATAAGCGATATAACCGCCAACCCTCCGGTTAATGGCGATATTAGAGTTGGGCTTGAGCTTCTATATTATTCCGGCGTCCTAGCTGAAAATACTGGTGCAAGCAAGGTTCTACCGGAACATGTCAGAAGAGTTTATAGTGAAATAAACCCGACGATAACAATTGAGGATATAATGAACTTGGACCGTAATGGAAGACTTGTGCTCCTAGCCCTTGTAAGGGGGTTAAAGGCAAGTAAATCCGCCTACATAAGCCTAAGGGATTTGCGGAAAATGTTTAACATGGTATGCGAGGAATACGATGTTAAACCCGTTGAGGACTTTGAGAGAGTGGTTCAAGACCTCATATATCGCGGGATAATTGACATGAAATCCCTGATGGAGATAGGAATTTCAGGCGCAACCCTAACAGACCTAGAGAAATTTCTAGACAAGTTATTGAGACAACTTCAATATGAGCGGATCGTATGAAAAGGAAAGAGAGGACAGTTTGGGAAGAGTTGGAGCTAGGTTTAGGCTGCGGAAGAAGATTTAGGGTTCTACTACATTTACTCCTAAACCCAAATAAAGCATTCACAAAGTATTCTTTGGCTAAAGCAACCGGACTTAGAACACCATCCATCGATAAACGTCTAAAAGTTTTAGTTGAATTAGGATGGGTGAAAGTAAACGAGTTTAAGCCTAAAACCTATCAAATAAACCTTGAAAATCAAATCGTCAAACATCTAATGCTCTTCTTTCAGAAGATAAGCGCCATAAAAGCGTAAACAAAAATAAATGATCCCCCCTCCCCCTATCACATTTTTCACAGATATCTTAAATATTTCATGAACATTAGTAAAATTATAGGCGTAAGAAAATGACCAAGTCTAGAGCTAGAGTTAAAATCGAATATAAAAACGATTTAATCGATAAAAAGCCCCGAATAGAACGTTGCAGAAACCCATGGAACAGTAATTGTCGAAGCACGAAAATAGCATTATACATAATATATAAGGGTGAGAGAATCCCGATATGCTGGAAATGCTGGAAATCAATTGCAAATAAAAATATTGAATGGGAGGCGTATTAACAATGATGGAGGACCTAGAAGCCCTTGACGGAGTTGGCCCAACAACAGCCTCTAAGCTCAAATCCGCCGGCTTCACAACAATAGAGGCTATCGCAGTCACTCCACCATCCGAAATAGCCGCGAAAAGCGGATTAGGCATCAACACGGTTCTCAAGATTCAAGAATCCGCACGTAGGATGATATCCGCCGACTTCAAGACAGCTCAGGAAGTTTATGAAGTAAGGCAGAACATGAGGCGATGCACAACGGGATGCAAGAGTCTAGATGAAATACTTGGCGGCGGCATAGAAACTCAAGCCATAACCGAATTTATAGGAGAGTATGGTTCAGGTAAAACGCAGATATGTATGATGCTTTCGGTGACAGCGCAGCTACCCTACGAGAGAGGCGGATTAGAGGGAAAAGTCGCCTTCATAGACACTGAGGGAACCTTCATGCCAGAACGCATATATCAAATAGCCTCTGGTCTTGGTCTCGATCCAAAAGAAACTGCAAATAACATATTTGTTGCAAGAGCCTATAATAGCAGCCATCAATGTCTACTTATCGATAGACTATTCACTCTATGTCCTGAACATAATGTAAAGCTAGTTGTCGTCGATAGTATGATAAGTCACTTTAGAGGTGAATACATTGGAAGGGAAACGCTTTCAGAAAGACAGCAAAAGCTAAACCAATACTTACATAAATTACTCAGATTAGCTGAAGCATATAACTTGGCGGTTGTTATAACAAATCAAGTTCAAGCAAATCCAGCAACATTTTTCCCAGGCGCCGACCCAAATAGACCGGCTGGCGGAAACGTGATGGCTCATGCATGCACACATAGAGTATATCTGCGTAGAGGTTCAAAGGGAACTAGGATTGCAAAAATAATTGACAGTCCATATCTGCCTGAAAGAGAAGCTCGTTTCATGATAACTGAGAAAGGCATAGTTGATGTTGAAGGAGCCTAGCCTAAAAATTACTGAATGAACATCAACCTGGCTTTTAGGGTCTTTAGCCTACGGTGAT
Source organism: uncultured Candidatus Bathyarchaeia archaeon (assembly GCA_964398235.1). GTDB lineage: Archaea > Thermoproteota > Bathyarchaeia > Bathyarchaeales > DTEX01 > DTEX01. Next base: position 8,002 of record CAYNMB010000028.1, read on the forward strand.
GATGTTATAGCCCGCGGCTTTTCTAAGCCTATTCATTATTGCTAGTCCTAAACCTTTTTGCGGAAGCCCCTCAGCAATTATTAAATCCACCTTCTCCTCATCAAACTCCCTAAGAAGCCTAAACAAGTTTTTCGCGGCTGTTGAAAGATCCTTTCTGCTACCTAGGGATTTAACTGCTCCAACCTCATATTTCCCTACATTTTCATCCGTAGCCAATATGCCAACCTTCTTTCCGGCTTTAACGTATTGTTTGGCTAATTCCCTAATTTTCTCAACAATAAGATCTGTTTCCCCCTCAACTAAAATTACCTCGGCTTTAGGCGCATAATGCCTATACTTCATTCCCGGCGAACGCGCATGCTTGACATAGATTTTACTCTTAGCTAACGCGGACGGATGGATGCTGACCCGACCTAAAACCCTCTTTAAATCCTCATAAGTTATTCCACCGGGTCTCAGAATCTGCGGCACCTCACCCGTCAAATCTAATACTGTTGATTCAACACCTATTCTTGTGGGTCCAGCATCAAGTATGGCGTCTATTCGTCCATAAAGATCCTGTATAACATGCTCAACCATGGTTGGACTAGGTTTCCCAGCCAAGTTGGCGCTTGGAGCGGCAACAGGTGTCCCAGAAGCCTTTATCAGGGCTAGGGCAACCCTATGCTTAGGCATTCTTATGGCTACCGTGCTAAGTCCCCCCGTAGTTATTCTAGGCACAATATCCGACGCCTCTAGAACAAGCGTAAGTGGTCCGGGCCAAAAGAAATCCATTAACATTTCAGCCTGTTTAGGAACATTTTTAGCAAGCCTGTAGACGTCGCTTTTATCGGCTACATGAACTATTATCGGATTGTCAAGCGGCCTCTTTTTAACCAAATATATTTCTCTAACAGCATGCGGATTTAATGCATCAGCACCTAAACCATAAACGGTTTCCGTTGGAAAAGCCACTAATCCGCCTCGACGAATAATCTCCGCCGCTAAGCCTATCCTCTCCTCATCCGGCTTTTCTCGATCAACCCTCAATATAAGAGTCTTCTTCATGAAGATCAAGCTAAAATAGCCGGGGAAGGAGATAAATTTATTTTCTTATGAAACGAAAATTTTTAACATTGGTGGCTTAAATGAACAATTTTTCTCTAAAAAGTTTTTTCCCATTCGTGGAGAAATATTCAAGTTTAGAGGAAGTTTTGAACGATAATGATTTAGCAGCCCTTGGCGATGCATACATAAACTTCATTTATTCCCTAGCTTTATCAAAAGTTGCTGGTAAGCCGGTTGGTCGAAAACTTGATAGCCTAACGCTTTCCCTCGCCCTAAAAAAATCCGATTTACGGAAGTTTTTGCCCCGAAGAGTTGACAGACATAAGCAGGCTGATGCCGCTGAAGCCTTAATAGTCTATGGCTGGTTATTGGGGGTTATCTCGATAGAGGAAGCTGTTAGAATTTTATCACATGAGGGTGAAATTGCAGAGAATTTAAGCGAACTTTTAAGGACGATACTGGAGAGATCACGCCTCAAGCATACAAGTTAAGTAGAGGCGGTTTTAAGCGCCTTCTCAAATTCGCTTCTCAATTCTCTGCCTCTTTCAATAATCTTTTTAATAGCGGCTTTAAGCGCTTCTTCTGGAGATTTATTTCCATTTGTTCTTACCCTCATGATTGGGTGAGAGATAAGTGGATGCGCTATATTATAGCTGGCGAATTCAACATCTTCATCCTCAAGCAACACGGATTCTAGGAGATTGCATAACGTGTGTCTTTCACCCTCAATCTCCAACGTGATTTCATTAGGTTTTCTATCTAATATTTTCAGACGCATATATACTAAACCTCCAGCCATCATATTTTCCCGGATCCATAATCTGAAGCTATTTTCCTCGTTTCAACGTTCCTGCAATTTCTGCAGTATAGTTTTCTATTCCTTTTATTCTTCAATATAAGGGTCTCACCGCATTTTGAACATAAAGCCAACACTACTCCCAGCTTTTCCCCCTTAGTAGTTAAATGGAACATTCCATTCGCATAGCTTGTTATTCTTGCACGAACTAAATCGCCAACCTTAACTGCATTAGAAATCTCATCAGTATACCTTATGTCTACGTCTGAAACATGTAGAGCGCAGGTGAAGAAGCCGGAAAGAAATCTCTTTCCAACTTTTATTACACGTATGAAAGCTGTTGAGCCCTGAATGCCCGCAACATGGCCAATAACGATGTTTCTAATTTTTGGATAAGCTAAGCCCTTCGTTAATGGATAGACAGAGACCTTCCTACTGATGGAGTCAATCAGTATGCATCCAGCATTTTTTGCATATATTACTCCATCTTCAACATATGTTCCATTATCTGGAATAAACTCTTCTATTACCCCTATCCTCTCTCCGGGAACAACGAATTGCCCGCTTTTTCTCACATCAGTCATTCTCCAATATTTCAGCTTCAGATTACTATCAAACTATGATATTAG
>CAYNMB010000028.1:10573-17552 GCA_964398235.1 uncultured Candidatus Bathyarchaeia archaeon
AGTTTTTAATCCTTAATTATGCGATATAAGTCGGCTTTAACCGAATAAAGCTTCTTCTTATGGAAATCATATGTTCTGCTTATAATTATGTTCATTTCCTGAATTCGATCTATTCTGCCGCCTAATTTGGGGATCTCCCTAGTGAGGAAATTCCTTACCAGTAAACTATGTTTATGTAATGAATATACTACATCGGATACCTCTAAAGCTTTTCTTAAGAATTTTATGTCAGCGCCTTTATGCCAGCTTCCAAAGGGCGGGTTCATTAGCGCTGTATCAAAATGTCCAGTAATGCAATTTATGTCGCCGATAATGAAGTCGACATCGACATTAAGTCTAGAAGCGTTTTTAACAGCGGTTTCTATGGCGTCTCTGTCGATGTCAACGCCTACAACCCATCCTGCTCCAAGCAAAGCCGCCGCTATCGCCAAGATTCCAGAGCCGCAGCCTAAATCAATAACCCTTCTTCCATAAATATCATTAAGTTGACTTGCAATGTAAGTCATGCTTGCCGCGCTTTCAGCATCAAGCATGTAGCTTTCCCATTTAAGTTTTGGTTTTGGATTCGGTTCAACCTGCGATAAGAGGAGAGCTAAATGCTTCCTCCTAAGCATCCCTATCACAACACTCTATAATAAACCAGTTTTTAAAAGATCATTCCATGAAATTTTTTTAAGAGCTACATATGCCTCCTTAACCGTTAATACTGGTTTTGGAAATTTTTTCGCCTCGTGAAGCGCAATTCTTGGGCATGCAGTATTTACATATGCCTCTATTGTCGGAAACTCTAGGAGCGCCTCGGGAATGATTTCCCTCATAGCCAATAAAATCGCTTCTTTCCCCGCCTGCTCTATTTCCGATTTAATTTTTAAGGCGGTTTCCATGTTTAGCTGCCCGGTTTTAAGTCCAGTTATTACACCCCATCTCACCGCTTTAGATGCTTCAGAAACCTCCATCCAACGCCTATAAATTATCCTCTTCGCCTCCTCATCCACCATGAAAGCCCTGTCTTCAAATGGATCAGCAACAATAGTCGGCTTCATCGTTGCAAGAAATAACCCTAGTGCATGAAATCTCCCGCCGCCTAAAAATAAAAACGCATCAACAGAATCTGAAATAGACTTGGCATTTTCGTAATTACAACCCAAAACTTGGCCAGGATATTCTAGGGCTTTATGCTCGATGTAAACTTTTTTTCCCGCCTCCTCTAGAATCTCTTTTGCATCTTTCAAGGCATGAGCATGCTGAACTGTTGTTGTTAGCCCTATATCCTTCCAAGGCTTAAGATAACGTAATGCTTTTCTAACGGCCTTTTTAACGTCGATTTTCGCCCTAGCCTCAATGAATATGATTGGAATTTTATTTAAACCATGTATGAAATATTCTGTTCTAGAGTGTCCATAATGTATTATCATGTCGGCTGAAAGCGCTTCAGCCTCATGGAAGGCTAGGTCACATGCACCATAACATGGATCGGCTGAAATTATCGCCAATGCCCCCGCGTCTCTAATGATGGATGCTATTAATGGCGCCTTAGGTTTTAGACCCTCCGGTAGCTGCACTAAAACTCTTCTCGCCCCACGTGCAATAATCTCTTTTCGCAACCTATCCTCTTCTAAATCAAATAGAGTAGGCAACTTTAGTCAATAAGAGGAAAACTTCGAAAAATATTAGTTTATTGCTTATGCTTCTTCCTTATATATTGTTACGCTAAAATGGTTTTATGTGTGATTTTATGAGGAGAGGTTTCCTAGTCATAGGAAATAGGGCTAAAACAAAACCATTTAACCTTAATGATCTTCCAGGCGCAGGAAGAATCGATATTCTTTGTCGTTGCGTTTCCCAAGCACTATTTCTCTCCCATTCAATAAGAAGAAACGCTGAAATCTACTTATTACTCCTCGGTAGTCCAAATCCTCCAAAAGCCATAAAATTTAAAGGCAGTGAACTTCGTAAAACATGGCCTGACGAAAGAAATATTGCCGGTCACATAAACAAAGCTTTAAGTTTTGAAGTTGGGGAAAAATGGTTTAAAAGCGAACCAGGCATATTTGTTGCGAAAAAGGGATTAGAAAAGCTTCTTTCAGAGCTGTCAGAAAACTATGAAATTTATTATATGAGAGAAGATGGTTTAGAAATTAGAGGCATTGTTTCAAGGATGGAGAACCCGCTTTTTGTTTTAGGCGATCACATCGGAGTTAAAAAAGAGGATGAAGAAATAATACTCAACTTTGCAAAAAATATTGTAAGCGTCTCAAAAATCTCTTTAATGGCTGAACAATGTATTACAATCGCCAACTATGAACTTGATAGAGTTTAATCTCAGCGAGAGAGGGAAATTTCTAAATAGTACTAGTCTTGAATTATACTTTAATAATTCAGCTTAAAACCAGATTCACTGAGGGGAGAGCTTGGGCGAAGTTAATGTCGAGGAACAAAAAGTCCTTCTCTATGATCCATCAAAATGCACTGGCTGTCTCTTCTGCCAAATGGCTTGTTCCTACTATCATTTCAAGCGTTTTGATCTCGACAAAGCCCACCTACGAGTGCAGTTCGATGAGACGGCTAACGAGTTTGAGGCAATTTATTGTCAACACTGCGATGAACCGCTTTGTGTGGCAGCATGCCCCAAAGAAGCCGCGGTAAAAGACGAGAAAACCGGATTAGTTAAGATAAACCCTATGAAATGCATAGGCTGTCAAACATGCACCGTGGCCTGTCCCCTTTCAGTTCCATGGTTTAACCCCGACTTCCATGTGGCAATGAAATGCGACTTCTGTGACGGTGATCCACAATGTGCGAAATATTGTTCACCTCAAGCAATAAGGGTCGCGACAAGAAAAGAGGCTTGGGAATTCAACTCTAAACGCTACTTAGGGGTGGAAGCATAAATGGTTGCAAGTTTAGAGGATGAGATAATCAAATATCTTAAGGATAAAGCCGGCGAAGGGCTTATTGAGGCATATAAGCAACGTGAAAGAAGGGTTTTTGCAAGAATAAAACCAGAGGATCTCAGAAAAATCATTCAGGCCATAAAAGAACGGTATGAAACACTCCGTTTCATGACGATCTCAGCCGTTGACAATGGCTTGGACATGGAATACTTATACCACTTCCACATAGGTGGAACAGTTTTGACGCTTAGGGTTATAAAGCCCAAAGAAGACGGCACATTAGAATCTATAGCCGATGTAATTCCAGCTGCAAACTTGATTGAGAGAGAAATAGCCGACTTATTTGGCGTAAAACTCTTAAATCACCCCCAACCTGAACATGGACTAATACTCACAAAAGATTGGCCTGACGACAAACGACCCTTAAAAAAGCCTCTTGAGGGAATGCTTCCACCACAGGCTAGACCAGTTGCGGAAGCCTTAATGTCAAGCGGCTGTGTTGCTCCAATTTCAACCTTCATCCAAAGGAAACGTGAAAGCGCTGGTTTACCAAAATCTCCGAAATTTGTCTTTACGGATAAGGAAGCAGCCCGTGAGTTTCATGGACTCATCAAAGACGTGGGGCTTGCTGAAAAAACCGGCTTTGATCTAGAGAAGAAACGGTTAAGATATAAATAAATTGGTTTGGAGGGGGGTTGCGTATGGTTAAATATGCGCTTTTCTTGGGCTGCCAGATTCCAATGCGTCTTCCAAGCATTGAAATAGCCTCTAGGAAAGTTTTTGAAAAAGTTGGGCTTGAGGTTGTTGACCTGCTAGGCTATTCATGTTGCCCAGAGCCAGTTATATCGAGGCTAATGGATGAATCAGCCGCATTAACGATATCTGCAAGAAATCTTACGCTTGCCGAGGAGCTTGGACTCAACATGCTGGTCCTATGTAATGGCTGTTACGAAACATTAGCTGAAGCAAACGAAATTCTAAAGCACGATGCTGAAAAAAGTAGCATGGTGAACAACGTTCTGAAGCGATATGACAGAGAATATAAAGGAAACATAGATGTGAAACATGTGATTGAAGTTCTCTACGAGGATGTGGGACTAAGTAAAATTAAAGAAAACGTAGTTACACCCCTAAATATCCGCGTTGCACTGCACTATGGATGCCATCTATATCGCGAATATAAGGGTTTAGACATAATGCGAAAACCCAACATGATGAAGGAAATAACTGCCCAAACTGGCGTGGAAATAGTTGATTACGGGCTTGAACGACTATGCTGCGGGTATCCAAGCATGCAAGCCGACGAGGAATTATCCCTAAAACATAGGCTGCTTCCAAAACTAACCCATATGAAAGACAGCGGTGCAGAAGCAATCGTTACAATATGCCCAGCATGCACCATACAGTTTGAAATGGGTCAAGTCATGCTTAGACCCTACGGCTTCCAATTCAGCATGCCCTGCATAAACTTGATGGAGCTTTTAGCACTGTCCTTCGGCGTACCCTATAAGGATCTTCATCTAGAACTTCATCGAAGCCCGGTTCTACGGTTTATTCAAAAAGTATTGGGGTGAAAAAATATGCCGGAAACAGTATATATTGGACCATATAAGCCGCAGCTCGTTGAGCCAGAGCGTTTTGAGCTCTTGGTTGAGGGAAACAAGATAATTGACGCTAAAATCGAATTAGGCTACATGCATCGTGGCATAGAGAAACTGTTCACAACAAAAACCTATGCACAGAACATTGCGCTTGCTGAGAGAATATGTGGAATATGCTCCGGCGTACATACCTTATGTTACACCCAGACTGTTGAAAAGCTGATGGACATAGATGTTCCGGAGCGCGCTAAATATCTGCGTTGCATATATATGGAGCTTGAGCGTCTGCACAGCCACTACCTATGGTTTGGCATATTAGCCCACAGCCTAAATGAGCATGAAGCCTTCCTAAAAATAATGGCTGAAAGAGAGAGAGTTCAAGATCTCCTAGAATACTTGACTGGCAATAGAATAAATTATCTGATAAACACTATCGGCGGCGTCCGTAGAGACATAACGCCCGAAAAAGCCGAGAAAATACGTCAAGTTTTGAGGGATCTTAAGCCTCTATCAGACTACTTGATGGATCTGCTAGGCGAGAATGGTGAATTCACTAAGAAGACAAAGGGGGTTGGCGTGTTACCTAGAGAGAAAGCGCTAGATCTAGGCGCTGTTGGACCAACGCTGAGAGGCTCGGGAATAGCCAGCGATGTTAGAAAAGATGATCCCTACGCCGCCTACGGTGAAATCGACTTCGAAGTAATAACCGAAAATGATGGTGATGTAAGGGCTAAAGCTCTTGTTAGGGCTAGGGAAACCTATGAAAGCATGAAGATAATTGAGCAGGCGCTTGACAATCTTCCATCCGGCGAAATAGTTGCTGAGCTTAAAGAGCCGAGGGTTGGAGAGGAAGTTGGGAGAACGGAGGCGCCGCGTGGAGAGCTCATTTATTACATTAGATCTAATGGAACGAATATTCCGGAGAGGGTTAAGGTTCGAACTCCCTCCTTCGCCAATAACTTCACCATACTTGAAATGCTTCGTGGAGAAAAGCTTGAAAATGCCAGAATAATCATCGAAAGCATAGATCCATGCTTTGCCTGCACAGATCGAGTGACTATAGTGGATTTGAAAACCGGCAAAAGAAGGTTTATGCACATATGATGGGAGGTGTAGGTAGGAAATGAATAAGATTTCAGTTTATCGTTTCCTATCAGCCGGATGCAACGGATGCGACGTACAGATCCTAGAATGCCTAGTTCCACGTTACGGACTTGCTGACTTAAATGTTGAAGTTGTCTCAAACCCGGAGGAGGCAAATGTTCTAGTTTTAACGGGCGGTCTTAATGTTAAAGGGAAAGAGGAGCTGCTGAAAGCATATGAGAAAATTAATCCGCCGAAAATAGTGATCGCTGTTGGAAACTGTGCATTAACAAAGGAAATATTCGATAAGGGTTATCCAATGGTCGGTCCGCCAGATCAGGTAATTCCAGTCAACTTTTATGTTCCAGGCTGTCCTCCTAGGCCTCAAGCAATAGTTAAGGCTATTGCGCAGATACTTGGAGCCAAAATTGAGGAGAAAGGTGATTTTTGGGCAGCTCCTGAAGGTTTTAGAGGTAGACATGAGTTTGATAGCGAGAAGTGTATTGGTTGCGGTGCATGCGCTCAAGTTTGTAGCTCAGACGCCATAGAAGTAATTGACGAGGATGGAAGAAGAAGCATAAGAGTTAATTATGGACATTGTTCATTCTGCGCCTTTTGTCAAGATGAATGCCCAACAAATGCAATAAGATTGACGCGTGAATACCATCTTCTAACCAACGATCGGGAGACAACTTACGTAGTAAATGACGTTGACCTACTTGAGTGCTCCCTATGCGGAGGAAACTTCTTCCCAGAACGTCAAATAGATTGGGCGCTAAAACGCATAATTGAAGAAAAAGTTCCAAAATATAAGGAGTTCAGCGACGAAATTCTTAATGCCATGAAAATATGCTTAAACTGTCGCAGAGAAATAAAGAACATCAAAGAAGCTAAAAGACTGCTTGCCAAACTATCGGCTAAAGCTCGAGAACTCTAGCTCATCAGCACTCCTCCCAAATTTTTTATAAACCCCATAAAGAAGCATATCCGAAAGTAAAAAAACCTTATGTGCATGAAATGCCTAAAGGAAAGTCATGAGGGTTTTAGCCGTCGGCTATATAAGCCATATTTTCTGGCGGTCTTGAGCATGGTTATGTAATTGGAGGGTTTAACGCCGCTGTGGATGCTGTTACTTGAACATAAGATGTGTCCTCCGCCGGGAGAAAGAGTTTTTATGGCATAGATGGTTTCCCTCTCCACTTCAGCCGTTGAGCCATAGGTGAGAGTGAAGGCGCAGTCCACTCCCCCCTGAAAGCATATGAAGTCGCCGAACTTCTCCTTAAGAAGTCTAAGATCCATGCCAGCTGTGGTTTGTATCTCCATCATGCCATCTACTCCAGACTTAATAAGATAGTCGTCTATTATAGGCCACAAGTTTCCATCTGAAGAGTTGAATGCGAA
>CAYNMB010000029.1:0-17421 GCA_964398235.1 uncultured Candidatus Bathyarchaeia archaeon
ACTTCCTCTAGGGCTGCGTTCCCAGCCCTCTCACCAAGCCCATTAACCGTAACATGTGCCTCCTCGACTCCGGCTCTTAAGGCTGCCAATGTGTTCGCCACCGCTAGGCCGAAATCGTCGTGGCAATGAGCGCCAAAAACAGTGTTTGGAAAAGTCCTCTTAAGGTCTAAGAAGAACTCGTATGTTTTTTCAGGCGTTAATATGCCAACGGTGTCTGGCGGAGTAACCCTATCCGCTCCAGCCGATAAGCTTACTTTAATCATCTCCTTAAGAAATCTTCTATCGCTTCTTGTTGCGTCTTCGGGTCCAAATTCAACTATTAAGCCATGATCCTTCGCATATTCAACGCATTCTTCAGTTATTTTTAGCACTTCCTCCCTAGTTTTCCTAAGCTTCTTGGTGATATGCACCTCTGATGCAGGTATCACCAAGAAAATTGAATCAACCTCGCTTTTTAATGCTGCATCTATATCTTTTTTAACGCCTCTGGCGAAGCTGCATACTTCGGCCCTAAGCCCTTCCTTAGCTATAAGTCTTATGGCCTTCATTTCGCCTTCGGAAGCAGCTGCAAAGCCGGCTTCGATAATATCCACTCCAGCCTCATCAAGTTTTTTTGCGATAAGAAGTTTTTCTTCAGGTGTTAAGGATACTCCCGGCGTCTGTTCTCCATCTCTTAATGTAGTGTCAAGAATTCTTATTTTTTCAGCGAAGCGGTTGGGATTAGATAAAACAATACCCCATTTTACTAACACCGAGACAAGAAGATATAAACAATCGATATAAAAGTCTTTCGGTAAAATCCCCGAAAAGTCTTTCTATGAATTTTTAATAAGATAAGGCTAGGAAGAACCCCCTCCTCTTTTATTTTTAAATCCCTTTACGCATATTGAAGAGAAATTTATTTAATTGACTAAGGATTTTAAGAATTCGTATTTAGTAGTGTTTAAAGGAGACTGGAAATTTTGAGAAGCGATGTTGTTAAGTTTGGCGTTGAAAGGGCTCCTCACAGGGCTATATGGAAGTGTCTCGGCGTAACTGATGAGGATTTCAATAAGCCTTTCATAGGCGTGGCGAACAGCTTCACGGAAGCTGTTCCAGGGCATATGCATCTAGATAAGCTTGTTGAGTTTGTTAAGGCTGGCGTTAGAGAGGCTGGAGGCGTACCCTTCGAATTCAATACCATCGCTATCTGCGATGGTTTAGCAATGGGTCATGCGGGCATGCATTATTCGCTTCCCTCCCGTGAATTGATTGCGGATTCAGTTGAAGTTATGGCTCAAGCCTATAGGTTTGATGGACTTGTTCTTGTAACGAACTGTGATAAAATAACGCCGGGTATGATGATGGCTGCCGCTAGGCTGAATATTCCCTCAATAGTTGTAACCGGCGGACCAATGCTATCCGGCAAAATTGGAACTAAACTCGTTGATGTAACTGCCATCTTTGAGGCTATAGGCGAATATTCAGCCGGGAAAATAGGTCTAGAGGAACTGAAGCGTTTAGAAGACTATGCTTTTCCAAGCTGTGGTTCATGTAATGGCATGTACACGGCTAACACGATGGCTTGCATAGCTGAGGCAATAGGCTTATCGCTTCCCGGATGCGCAACAGCCCTAGCGGTTTCATCTAAAAAACTTCGGATAGCGAAGAAAAGCGGTGAAAGAATAGTTGAAATGGTTAAGGAAGATCTAAAACCTTCAGACATTTTGACGCGGGAAGCCTTTGAAAACGCCATAGCCGTCGACATGGCGCTTGGAGGCTCAACAAACGCCGTATTACATTTGAAGGCAATAGCCGAAGAAGCTAACGTGTCACTGCCGCTTGAGGTTTTCGATGAAATAGCGAGAAAGGTGCCACATTTATGCGACATGCGTCCAAGCGGTCCCCATGACCTAGAGGAGCTTGATGCCGCTGGAGGCTTACCGGCAGTCATGAAAGTTCTACGTGATAAACTTCATTTAAACGCATTGACGGTGACTGGAAAGACGGTTGGTGAAAACATTAAGGATGCTATGGTGCTTAACCAAGAGGTGATTAGACCGCTAAATAATCCAGTGCATGAGGAAGGCGGCATAGCCGTGTTAACCGGTAATCTGGCGCCAAACGGCGCTGTAACAAAGATCACAGCCATATCGCCTAAAATGCTTTTTCATAAGGGTCCAGCAAGGGTCTTTGATTCAGAGGAGGAGGCTATGAAAGCCATTTTAAACAGGGAGATTAACAGCGGAGACGTAATAGTGATACGATATGAGGGGCCGAAAGGCGGGCCAGGCATGAGGGAAATGCTTTCGCCAACAGCAGCTATAGCTGGCATGGGCTTAAGCGAATCAGTCGCCCTAATAACGGATGGAAGATTCTCTGGAGCAACTAGGGGTCCATGTATTGGGCATGTTTCCCCCGAGGCTGCTGAAGGTGGACCAATAGCGGCCTTAAGGGACGGCGATATGATAGTTATAGATGTTCCGAATAGAAAGCTTGAAGTCGAATTAAGTGATGAGGAAATTAAAGAGCGTTTATCCGCATGGAAGCCTAGACCGCCGAAAATATTTAAAGGCTATTTGAGAAGATACTGGTATTTTGTTCAATCAGCAGATAAGGGTGGAGCCTTCAGAAATCCATCCTTCAAATATTAGGGCTTCATGGGTGAGTATCAGTGAAGTTTGAATTGACGCTTGCTCTTGCCGATAGGCCGGGGCAGCTCCTTAAGGCTTTAGAGCCGATAGCTAAGAATGGTGGAAACATAATTTCAATAATTCATGAAAGGGATAAGCCCTCTGAAGGACATGTTCCCGTAAGCCTAGTGGCGGATTTCCCCTCGCATGAAAGTTTTAGGAAAACAATCGACGATTTAAAGAATCTGGGCATACCGATAATAAAATCTGAAGAAGTTGTTGAAAAATCTAGGCTCACATTTATATTGATTGGGAAAGTCATCGACTTTAGAGGGATTACTGAGAAGATTGAGGATTTACGTATCTTAAACCTTGAAATTTTGACGCCGAAGCCCAATGAAGCCTGCATCAAATTAGATGTGGAGATTCCGGCGGATAAAGTTGAGGAGACTGTGGAAAGCCTCAGAAAAATATCTAGGGAATATGATGCGCTTTTAATACTCCCAATTTAATCTGGTTTAGATGGAAGGTTAACAGCTATGAGGGTTTCGATAATAGGTTTCGGGTTTATAGGGAAAGAGCTTGTTAAAGCCATTAAAGGCAAAATATCTCTCCTAAAAGAAATTGATGAAGACTTTAAAATCGTTGGAGTCGCCGACAGTAAGGGCTATGTTTATTGCGACAAAGGATTAAATATAGAAAATTTATGTGACATAAACAAGCTGTCGAAGCATCCAGACTACAGCTTCGGGAAAACTGCAATTGATATCATTGATGAAAATTTATGCGATATAATAGTTGAGGCAACTCCAACGAACATAAAGAATGGTGAACCGGGCTTAACGCATATGAGAGAAGCCCTAAAAAGAGGCATACATGTTGTAACGCCAAATAAGGGCCCACTAGTTCTGGCATTCAGAGAGCTGACTTCCCTAGCGGAGAAAAACAACTGTGAGCTTCTCTACGAAGGCACGGTGGCTGGAGCAATTCCAATATTCTCTCTCGTTAAAGAATGTTTGCGTGGCGACAAAATAATTAGGCTCTCAGGAATATTAAATGGCACAACAAATTACATACTCTCTAGAATGTTTTTTGAGGAGATAAGTTTTGAAATAGCTTTAAAAGAGGCTCAGGAGAGGGGGATAACTGAGAAGGATCCCTCTTACGATATTGATGGAATAGATGCTGCATGCAAAGTAGTTATACTTGCAAATGCTCTAATGGAGCGTGATGTAAAGTTCGGGGATGTTAAGATAACTGGCATACGGGAGATAACTCAAGAAGCCATAACATTAGCTAAGAGGTCAAATTATGCAATAAAGCTTATAGGCGAGGTTGGTAAGCGTCTTGAGGTTGCTCCAAAACTTGTGCCAATCAATCATCCGCTATGCGTTCATGGAACCCTAAATGCAATTCATATAGAGACTGATTTAGCGAGAGAAATAACGTTAATAGGATATGGAGCCGGAAAGGAAACTGTTTCAGCGGTTTTAAACGATCTTATCACCGTGTTAAAAAGAAGAAGAGAAAATTAATTCTAGGTTAACAGTTCAATTACAGCCTCCACGCTGGCTTCAACTTCCACCGGCTTTGGAAACTGCTTCAACACTATGTTAGGGTCCTTAAGTCCATGACCCGTAGCTATGCAAACCACTGTTTCCTCCGGATCCACTAGATCCATTTTGGCGAGTTTTGTAAGTCCAGCAATAGATGTTGCGCTTGCCGGTTCAACAAATAATCCTTCAGTTCGGGCAAGCGTCCTTTGAGCAGTTAGAATTTCCTCGTCGGAAACGGTTTCAACCATGCCATTAGATTCCTTAATCGCCCTAACAGCCTTCTTCCAATTAACTGGCGAGCCGATTCTTATCGCTGTTGCTACGGTCTCTGGTTTCTCAACAAATTTGACGGTTTCTAACCCTTTTTTAAGCGAGGTTGCTATTGGAGCTGCGCCTTCAGCCTGTATTCCAATCATTTGCGGCAGCCTATTTATTAAGCCGAGGTCATAGAGTTCTTTAAAGCCCTTCCATATTGCGCTTATGTTTCCAGCGTTCCCAACTGGAACTATAACTTTTTCCGGGACTTTGCCAAGCTGCTCCCATACTTCATAGGCTATGGTTTTCTGCCCCTCCAGCCTAAAGGGGTTTATTGAGTTTAGAAGATAGATTTTATGCTTCTGACAGATTTCTTCAACTATTCTCAATGCTTCGTCAAAATTTCCGAGAACTTGAATGACCCTAGCGCCATAAATGATTGCTTGAACAAGCTTGCCGAATGCGATTTTACCTGATGGAATTAAAACGATGCATTCAAGCCCAGCTCTAGCGGCATATGCGGCGAGGGATGCGGATGTGTTGCCGGTTGATGCACATGCCACGCGTTTTATGCCGAGCTCAAGGGCTTTTGATACGCCGACGGTCATGCCCCGGTCTTTAAATGACCCCGTTGGATTTTCACCCTCATTTTTGACGAAAACATGCCTTAAGCCGATTTTGCCAGCCAATCTTGGACATTTGATTAGGTTTGTTCCACCCTCGCCGAGACTTACAATCTTATTCCAGTCGGTTATTGGTAAGAGCTCCCTATATCTCCAGACATAAAAACTTCTTTTTCTCCATGCTTCGACAATACTAGGCTTCAAAAACTCCTCTTTATATTTGACTGAGAGCAAATTGCCGCATTTCTCACATTTATAAATAACCTGGTTAGGCGAATATGTTGAGCCACATTCGATGCATTCAAGATAATATTCTTCGGGTTTAGTTTCCATCTTCCAATCACGCTGAAAGTTGAATGATTGATACGGCTAAATTTATTGGCAAGAATAATTTAAAACTTATTATTCCCTAATTTTTTGTAAATAAAAGGGTTGGCTTGTTGAGGAAAATTAGATGAATCTTCTTATATGTCTAAATTGCGGCGAAAAAGTTGAAACAGATGCGCCTAAGTATAAATGTGAGAAATGCGGTGGCCCCCTCGAATATAAAATTGAGTATGGAAAAATTGGAAATGTAAAGTTTACTGGAGAAATAAGTTTTTGGAGGTATCGCTCTTTATTACCGAAGGTTAAAAACATAGCGACATTAAGGGAGGGCGGGACTCCCCTCTATAGAGCTAACCGCTTAGCAGGTCAAATGGGCTTATCTAATCTATATTTAAAGGATGAAACAAGGAATCCGACAAATTCTTTTAGGGATAGAGCCGCTGCACTTATGGTTTCAAACATGCTGGATTTAGGTTTCTCAACAGCCCTCTGCGCATCTAACGGTAATATGGGGGCGTCTCTCGCCGCGTATTGTGCAAAATATGGTTTAACATGCCACGTTATAATTCCAAAGAATGTTGATGTTGGAAAAATAGCCCAGATGATAATTTACGACGCTATAATAGAGGAATACGGCGTAACCGTCGATGAATCTATTGGAAGAGCTGAGAAGCTTGCTGAAGAAACCGGATGGTATCAAGCGACTTCGGCTTTAAATCCCCTAGTGATAGAGGCTCAAAAAACCATAGCCTACGAGATTGCTGAACAATTAGGCGGTGTTCCAGACGCCGTTATTGTGCCTATGGGAAGCGGGGGAACAATTTACTCTTTGTGGAAGGGCTTTAGGGAGCTTTATGACCTAGATAGAATTAAGGAAGTGCCCAAGTTAATCGGTGTTCAATCAGATGGATGTTCACCAATAGTTAATGCCTATGTCGGCAAAGATGAAAAACTGGTAAATCCGATGACTAGGGCGACAAGCATATTTGTGCTTAACCCGCTGAAAAAAGATTTAGCCGTGAAAGCCATTAAGGAGTCTAGGGGAGCAGCCGTTACTGTTTCAGATAAGGAAATCCTTGAAGCAGAGCAGGAAATAGCTAGAATGGAGGGATTATTCGCTGAACCTGCGAGCTCCGGAACAATCGCGGCGCTGAAAAAACTTCTGAAGGAGTCGATTATTGACAGGGATGAAACCGTTGTCTGTTTGATAACTGGAAGTGGATTAAAGGCAACGGATATTCTGCAGGCGTTGCATAAAAAGAGGAAAATGGCGGTTATAGGCGCAGAATTCAGCACAAAGGAGAAGATTCTGCGAATAATATCGAAAAAGAAAACCTATGGCTATGAAATATGGAAAGAGCTGGGGAAAACGATGACTCGAACCGCTGTTTATCAGCATTTAAATGAGCTGCAGAATAGGGGATTGATAGCTATTCATGTTGAGGGTGGAAGAAAATATTTTTCAATAACCCAAAGAGGTAAACGGGTTCTAGAAGCCCTAGATGAGATAAAAGCCCTTCTCTGAAGCTCCTCTTCCTTTATTTCATAATTAAGTTTGTGGCTGTAGCCACAAACTTTTTATATGGTGTAGTTACAACCATACTAGTAAAGTTATTTCTATACTATGGAGAAGCTGAATATGTTTGAGTCCATGAAGTCGAAATTCACGTTAAACATTGTTTTCGCATCCATTTCAACCGCTCTTGTCTGCGTTGCAACAATGCTTTTTCAAGTATATGTGCCTGCAACAAGAGGCTTCTTTAACATTGGTGAATCAATGGTTTTTCTATCCGCCCTTCTTTTCGGCCCCTTTGTTGGAGCATTTGCTGGCGGAATTGGCTCAATGCTTGCGGATCTGTTGCTCGGCTACTATTACTATGCTCCAGCAACCCTCCTCATCAAAGCCTCAGAGGGCTTTATTGTCGGCTTTCTCAGTAGCCGCCATCCAAAATTTAGCCCTGCCAAATGGAAGATATTGACAGCCGTTTTAGGCATTTTGATCGGAGGCTTCCTAGCCATCATAGGTGCGCTCTATTATAGCGGAGAAGTGGAGCTCACCATAGGGCAAATAACAACTATGCTTAAAATTCCAACCATGTTTTGGATCGGGTTAGGTTTAATCGCCGCTATTTCCATAGCAACAGTAGGCTTATTCACGGAGCCTGAAGCCGGATGGATAGTCTTATCTGTAATCGCAGGAGGATTTGTAATGGTTCTAGGCTATTTCATATACCAAATGTTTCTGATAGGACCTTTATTTGGAATAGAAGCCTTCGCAATAGCTGAGGTTCCAATCAACATAGGGCAAATGACCGTGGGCTCAATAATAGCTATTCCCGCCGTGAAGATTGTACGGAAAATTTTCAGCCCGCAAGGCAAAGCATAATCATTTCCAATAATATTGGTGGAAAATAGCCTCCACCATTTATTGTTTAGGCGTATATTGGGCTAGGATCATGGCGTGATCTTTATCGTATGGCTCTAAATGAACAACCTGATGTATCTGGAAACCGTTTTTCTCGAGTATGGCTATCTCCCTCTTGTAAATTTCACTCGGCTCTTTTGTAACGTCTATGCTCCTAGCCTTTATTGCAAGCATTATCCATCCGCCCTTCTTCAAGAAAATCTTTGCATTGTCGGCTAAGACTTGGGCTTGCTCCGGCTGAGCTATGTCACAGTATATTACGTCAACCCTCTCCACAATATTTGCATATTTCTCCGGAAATCTGGCGTCAGCCAATATCGGCGACATGTTGGACCGATATTTACAAACATTTTCGATCAGCTCTTTAAGAGGTCTTGGAGCAAACTCTATGCAAAAAACATGTCCCTCTTCACCAACAATGTCTGACACATGGCTTGCAGTTGTGCCTGAGGCTGCGCCCAAATAAAGCACCTTAGTTCCAGACTTGATTGGCAGAAACTTCAATCCCTTCAAGATTGCGGCGGCAATTTTACTTCTATAAGGATCCCAAAGCCTGTATTCGGCTTTTCTAAATTTTATTAGGCGTTCTCCATAAACGTTTCTTCCAGGCGCAAGATTTTTGGACGCTATTCTCCTGCTTCCATTCTCCAAAGTAACTTGATAAACTCCATCAAAGTTTTGATAAGGTTCAACTTTAACGCCCATCTCAATCACCAAACAAATTATCTCTTACGTCTTGACTTTTTACGCTTTGATTTTTTGCGTTTTTTAACCGGCTTTTTAGGCTTAGGCGCCGGATATTTCTCCATTATCTCCTTAACTCTTCTTTCAAGATCTTCTTTGAGCTTATCGCCTATATAATTTCCAGTAAAGGCATCTGTTCTCGCGGCTATTGCAAGCTTGCCGGCTAAGGCTCTGGCTATTTTGCCTCTAAGGTAACGCTTAGCCCTAAATATAAGTGAGTGTTGAAAAATTATCCCATGCTTTGGAGGCTTAGATCCAGTTGTAAGCGACCTAAACAGCGCTTTCTCAGCCCCTAAAACCTGCACGGTGCTCGCCGGCATCTTAGCTAAATTTTCAAGCCCCCCTGCAAGCGCTATAAGCCTAGCCCCAAGTGTCGGTCCAGCTAAAGCCTTAATGTTTGGCGCAATCTCCTCCATTAAACTATCAATGTATTTATCAAGATTCGCCCTTGCTTCATAGAGCTGCAAAATATTTTTCGAAAATCTTCTAAGATACTCTATGTCGGAGTCCTCTAAATCCGCGCCCATCGATGATTTAGCTGATCGAACTATTCGCGTAGCTTTGTCTTTCGGAATCCCCTCTTTCCTAAGCCTATCGATAGAAAAGTTTTCTCTTCTTCCAAAAATGTATACAAACTTGGCGTAGGTCTCATGCTTATCCATTAGGCGGCTGAGTTCTGGAAAATGTATCCCATACCATTCTCTCAGCCTACTCATAAAGAGATTTAGGGTTCGATCCAGATCATCTAGGGCTTCAATCGCCTGAATTACAAGCAAATCTCTTTTCTCAGTCGCCCTCTTAACCTTAAGTCTAGAAAGTTCGATTGCAACATCCCTTATCCAACGCATAATTTCAGACGGAGTTTTAACAAAGCCTAATTCGACACCGACTTTACCTAGATTCTCACGAAGGCTTGCAGTCAACTCAACGAGGTTTCTAACCTCTGCATCGACATTAAGCTCCTCCTTTACAGCCCTCACCATCTCCGGATTCTCAAAAAAGAAGCTTCTATAATTCTTCTTTTTTAATCTCTCAACTAATCTCCTTATCTCCGGAATAATCTTTCCCTGCTCGATGTCAAATAGTTTTCTTGCAGCTTCATAAGCATTCTTTGGAAAAATTTCCTGATCTATTATTTCCCCATTCTCGTTTATGCCAAAGATTCCTATAACGCTTGATACTACAGCTGCTTTCAAAATTTTTCACCATAGATTCACATCTTTAATAAAGTTAAGGGTTCTGATAAATATGTGTTTATGCTGAAACTAATATGAATGCAAGCTGAGGATGAATATGAAATGAATGAATCAGTTGTCCTCAAGACTGAAGTAGCTGGATTAATTATGCCTAATCCAACAATGCTTGCCTCCGGAATACTCGGCACATCAGCCAACATGCTGAAGAAGGTTGCTGAATGTGGCGCCGGTGCAGTTGTAACTAAATCAGTTGGATTAAAGCCTAGACGCGGATACCCGAATCCAACAGTAATCCAAATTGAATGCGGCTTCTTAAATGCAGTCGGCCTCCCAAATCCCGGAATACATAGATTTGTCGAAGAAATAAGGGGGCTGAGTGACCTGAAGGTTCCCTTAATAGTTAGCGTTTTCGGCTTTTCACCAGAGGAATATGCTGAAGCCGCTAAAATTGCATGTGAGGCTGGAGCCAATGCAATAGAGCTCAACTTATCATGTCCGCATGTGAAGGGAACTGGAAGCGAAATTGGACAGGATCCAGAGATGATTAAACGTGTTGTCAGCTCAGTTAAAGAATCAGTTGATAAACCAGTTTTCGCTAAACTTACAGCGAACACGGATCAGATAGTTAAGCTTGCTAGAACCGCTGAAGAAGCTGGCGCCGACGCCGTAACGGCTATAAATACTGTGAGGGCGATGGCTATAGACATCGAGACTTGTATGCCCGTTTTAGCAAATAAATTTGGCGGATTATCCGGAGTCGCAATTAAGCCTATAGCTATCAGATGCGTCTATGAAATCTATGAGGCGGTTAAAATTCCAGTTATTGGATGCGGTGGAATAAGAGGGTGGCGGGACGCCGTCGAATTCATGTTAGCTGGGGCCTCCGCTGTTCAAATAGGTTCAGCAATAGCCTTAGAAGGATTATCAATATTTAAGTCCATATGTGATGGCATAAGCTCCTATTTAGAGAGGAAAGGTTTTAAGAGTGTGAAGGAAATTGTCGGCTTGGCGCATAGAAAATAACCTGTTAAGAATCGTTAAAATTCAGCACATTAAATCAGAAAATTCTAATGTCAAAACCATAACTTTTAAAGACAAATTATGCTCTTCAGCCAAACCAGGACAGTTCATCATGGTGTGGATTCCAGGTGTTGATGAAATACCATTAAGCGTGTCGGCAACTCATCCAAATGGATCGGCATCCATAACCGTTGCTGAAGTCGGCGAGGCAACTAAGGCGCTTAACAATATGGCTGTCGGGGATCTAATAGGGATTAGAGGACCGTTCGGAAATAGCTTCAAAATTTTCGGTAAAAGAGTGCTTATTGTCGGCGGCGGAACGGGAATGGCGCCATTAATGTTGCTCATAAACAGGATTGCTGACAGTAATATTGAAGTAGAAGCAACAATAATTGAGGGAGCTGAAACGAGAAACAAACTAATCTTCCTAGATGAATTAGCGGATTTAAATAGAGTTTATAGGGGAAGGATAAACGTCTTCTTCGCAACTGAGGATGGGAGCTATGGAGTTAAGGGGCTTGTAACAGATTTAGCCGAGAAACTCCTACGCAAAGAAGACTTCGACATCATTTATACATGTGGTCCTGAAAAAATGATTCGCAAAGTCTATGAATTATCTAAGCAATATTCAGTTGATATTCAAGCCAGTCTAGAACGATACATGAGATGCGCGATGGGGATCTGCGGAAGCTGTCTGATTGGACAATATAGGGTCTGTAAAGACGGCCCGGTTTTTAATAAAACACAGTTAATGGATGTAGAAGAATATCTTGGAAGAATCAAATATAATGAGATGGGAGAGAAAACTCAAATATAATTTCAATCATTTTCCTCCAAATCTTCTTTATCTTCTCCCTTTTTCTCCTCCAGCAGCCTCTCAATTCTCTTTAGAATCGGCGCTTCTTTCATTTCAATCATTTTATTCGCTATTATTAAGTGTATTTTCTTTGGCTTTGAAACTCCATATAGAGAGAAGTATGTTGCGGCTCTAGGTCTATTTACCCCTCTTTTTCCGCCGAAGCTTATTCCAAGAAAGCCTTTTTTTGGAGAGCTGGTTCCAGCAGATACTGCTGCTAGAGCTGCGTCTTCTCCAAGTCCAAAACTTGAAGCCGATATAGGTATGATTGTGCCGAAGTTGAAGATTCTGCCGAGTATTCCTTGATCCAAGTAAACATCAGTTATTTTATCATACATTATTTCACGCATCTCTTTTCTAATGAATTTCTTGATGGTTACGATTCTATAGTTTGTTATGAAATATTTGTGTCCTCTACGGTAGATTTCTATAAGAAAGAATCCAATTATGGCGGCTAATGCCAGAAGATATAGTTTAACTAATGGTTTCTGGATGAATAGGAAGGTTTCATAGGGTGCGAGAAAATAAACCTCTAGCAATGTTCCAGCGGCTCCTAGCAGAATCATGTAGAGTAGAGGCATCTTACTAACCCATAATACGCCTATCAAAAGCCCACTCAATATCAAGATTGCCCAAAACAATATCAGTAGCAGGAGATCCTCCGGCTTCATCCAAGGTATGAACTTAAGTAAGCCTAAAAGCCCCTTAATCCATTGATTTGACTCCGCGTAGATCTTTATGTAATTGTAGGCTTGATTAAGAAAGAGCGCGACAAGAATTAGATATGTATTCACTAGATAATATTTGAGGAATGATAGGGGATGTGGTCTAGCGAAGACTTCCACAACCTCATTGCTTAGGAGGTCAAAACCAAGTTTTCCCGAATTTTTCGACATGCCGATCACATCTTCGCTAAAATGGCAAGACATAATAAGATAGCCATAAGACGCATAAATAATTTTCAATCAATTTAAAGGCATTTTTCTTTGCAACTGAAGATATGTTAAGTAAGAATGAAAGGGTTTTAATCATCCCTTTTCATGGTCATGAGACTCTCTTCCAATCATCCCCCTTCGCCGGTCGGTCATGAAAAGCCAAGAAAATAAATTACGTTACCTTGCTTAAATATCCTTCCCTTAATAAAAAAGATTGAAATTAAGGAATCATTGGGCTTGTTTACCGGTTCGTCTAATCCAAACTTTAAGCGTTTCTCCAGCCAAATTATATGTTGCTAGATAGGCGTCCTTAGGCGGATTCTCCTTCCTTATGGAAGCTGAGAGGGTTTCAGCAGCTATGTAATCACCGAATTTTTCAAAAACCTTTGTTAAAAGTGGTCCAGCCTCAAAGTATGTTTCAATGAGATCCGCTATGTTGAAGCCAGCCTCCTTTCTCTGATTCTGTATTCTCCTGACAATGTCGCGTGCAAGCCCCTCCATTCTGAGTTCCTCAGATATGACTGTATTTACGCCCACAATTATTTCATTCTCCTCGGAAACGGAGTATCCGCTTCTAGGCTGGGTTAACACCCTAACTTCCTCTGGAAGAATTATTATGCTCTCGCCGTCAACCGTTAGCTTTAATCCAGACTCATCTCTTAAGGAGGATATGATGTCGGATGGATCCATGCTTTCAATGGCTTTCTGAATCTTCGGGAATAATCTACCATATTTTCTGCCGAGCAGTTCCGGCACCGGCTTCACCACATATTCTATAAGTTCATTCTTGTTGGAGGTTAATCGAAGTTCCTTCACATTTAATTCATCTATAATTAAGTTCCTGAATTGTTCAAGTCTATTTAGGATTCCTTCATCGGCTATAATAACTGCTTCAGCGAGGGGTTGCCTCAACTTTATTCCAGCCTTATTGCGGGCGGATCTCCCTAAACTACAAACCTGAATGACTAGATCCATGTTCTTCATGAGCTCTTCATCGATTAGTTTTTCATCTGCGGTAGGCCAATCGTTGTGATGAACGCTTTCCGGAGCGCTTGGATCAACGCTTCTAACAATGTTCTGATAAATTTCTTCCGTTATGAACGGCAGGAATGGTGCTAGCAGCTTGATTAACGTTGTTAAGCAAGTATATAGGGTTGTGTAGGCGGCATTCTTATCCTCATCCCTCTCACTCTTCCAAAATCTTCTCCTAGACCTCCTAATATACCATGTTGAAAGCTCGTCAACAAACTTTTCTATAACCATCGTAGCCTCATATGGCTTAAAATCTTCGAGATAGGCTGTAACATCCTTGACTAGCTTATTTAGCTTAGAAATTATCCACTTATCTAATGGTGACAGTGATTCGTAGGGAACCATGTTCTTTGGGGTCCATTCGTCGAGATTGGCGTAGGTTACGAAGAAGCTATAGATGTTCCAAAGGGGTATAAAGAAGCGTTTTTTAACTTCCTCAGCCCTCTTATAGCCGAAAAGCAGGTTTGTTTCAGGCTTATTTGTACAGAACATCCAGCGCATGACATCGGCGCCCATGTTTTCAGCGGCTTCATCAAACCATATGACGTTGCCCCAAGACTTATGCATCTCTCGTCCATCTTCAGCCAAAACAAGCCCATAACCGAAAACCACTTTAAAAGGTGGTTCACCCTCCATAATTGTGCTCATTGCAAGCATGACGTAAAACCAATTCCTGAATTGTCCCGGAAGGGATTCGCAGACGAACTCTGCGGGGAACCATTTTCTCCAATATTCTCTATCAGTTCTGTAGCGGAGTGTTGAGTAGGCAACTATGCCTGCGTCAAGCCATGGATTACCGACATCTGGTATACGCGACATTAATGCGCCGCATTTGGAACATTTAATTTTAACGGCATCAACCCATGGTTTATGCGGCGTATGCCCCTCGAATATTTCCCATCCTTCAACAGCCCTAGATTTAAGCTCCTCCTTTCCGCCTATAACTTCAAAGTTTCCACATTTCGGGCACTCCCATATTGGAAGAGCTAAACCCCAATACCGCTTCTTTGAAATCATCCAATCCTCCATGTTTTCAAGCCAGTTCAGCTCCTGCTGGAGACCATATTCAGGTATCCACCGAACCTTTTTGGCAACCTCCATTATCTGATACCTTAAGTTTCTAGCCTTCTCTTCCTCAGTGATTTCCTCGAGAGGCTTGTTCAGCTTTTCACCCATTGATATAAACCATTCATCCACTAAGCGGAATACAAGTTCGCTGCCGCATCGCCAGCAAACCGGATAGCGGTGAACATAATCTTCAACCTTAAAGAACAAGCCTTTCTCTTTCAAATCCTCAATAATCAGTTTGGCTGAGTCATAGACATGTATGCCAGTGAATTTCCCAAATCCCTCGATAAACACGCCGAATTCGTCAAGGGGGGCGATAACCGGCAAATTATGTTCTTTTCCAAGTTCTAGGTCCTCTTTTCCACAGCCAGGCGCTATGTGAACTATACATGTACCCTCCTCCTCCGTTACTTCCTCCCAAAGTATCACCCTATGCGCATCTACGGCTCCAGATTCCTTCTGAGCTGGCAGTTCATCAAATGGGCCGTCATATGTCCAACCTTCCATGTCGCGGCCTTTGATCTCTTCAACAATTTCATAGCCTCCTTCAGATAATGTTCTTTCTAGGGCTGCTTTGCCGAGGTAGAAGTATTCATCATTATATTTGATTTTCACATATGTCATGTCTGGATGCACAGCTGCTGCAACGTTGGATGTCAGGGTCCATGGAGTGGTTGTCCACACCAGCAGGTATTCGTTTTCTCTACCTCTAAGCGGGAACTTAACTGTTAAACCGGGGTGGGTTAGCTCCCTATAGCCTTCTGTTACGATTTCATGCTCGGAGAGAGCCGTCGAGCATCTTGGACACCATGGCATTACATCTCTGCCCTTATATATCCAGCCTCTTTCATAGCATTTCTTCAGAAAAGCCCAAATCATATAATTGTTTTCGTCAGAAAATGTGAAATATGAGCCGCCTATCTCTGGGGAACCAAGCCTACCAACAATTCTTTCAACAGTATCAGTAACCGGGCCCTCAGTGCCTGGAATAGTGATTATTTGATCTGGTTTTTCTAAACAGTCTGCTAAATAGCGCAGTAGATCTGGATCGTTCCAATCCATCCAGTATCCTAGACGTATTGATTGTTCAGTCTGTATGGCTGCGCAACGTAGGACTCTTTGTTTACATTTCTTAACGAATTCCGCTATGCCGTAGGCTTCAATGTCTTTTTTAGACTTAAATCCTAGTTCTTTTTCAACTTCAACCTCAACCCATAAGCCTTGACAGTCGAATCCATTCTGATAGCGTAGATCGTATCCTTGCATTGCTTTAAATCTTTGGAAAAGGTCTTTGTATGTGCGTCCCCAAGCGTGGTGCACGCCCATGGGGTTATTGGCGGTTATCGGTCCATCTATAAATGACCATGGTTTTTTACCCTTATTAAGGGCCACACGCTTCTTAAATGCATCAGTCTCTTTCCAGAACTTCAGTATTTTATGTTCAATTTTCGGAATTTCAAGCGTTGGAGGAACTTCCTTAAACAATTTGTATCACTACCTCCAGAAATCATCCTTAAACCAAGTGACAGCAAATTAAACGTCTACTTCTTTTTTTCTTGACCGCCCTCCTCTCTTACGCTTAGCTAATCGGAAATATTCATCGAAAAAAATAAAACGTAATTTCAATTATTTAAATTAATCTCGCGTTTACTACTGTTTGTTTAGATTGTCAAGTATTTTTCTTTTAAATTTTTGGAGGGATAAGAATTTAAATTGAGCGATTTTAGCATTTATGTAAGAGAGGATGCTTGAAATGGGGAAGCCGAACATTATTTTAATAATGACGGATACGCAGGGCGTTAATGTTGTTGGCTGTTATGGCAGACCTGAAATGAGAACCCCAAATATAGATAGATTGGCCTCTGAGGGAATTCGGTTTGAAAGAGCATATACATGTTGTCCGGTATGTGGTCCCGCGCGCTCTTCAATTATGACTGGCAACTATCCTCACACTACTGGAGTGCTGGCCAATAACATACCTTTAGGGGCAAATATAAAAACGATTGGTGAAAGATTACATGACAATGGTTATCATACTGCTTATATTGGAAAATGGCATCTAAGTGGAACCGATTACTTCGATGACGGAAGATGCCCACCCGGCTGGGATCCGGAATACTGGTATGATGGAAGACGCTACCTAGAAGAGCTAACTGTGGAAGAACGATTGATGTGGAGGCAAAAGCTGCGTACGCCGGCGGACATACATAAGTATGGGATAACCGAAGAATTCACGTGGGCGCATCGCGTTTCTAACCGTGCAATCGATTTCATTAAAAAATATAGTGATAAATCACCCTTCTTCCTCGTGGTTTCTTATGATGAGCCGCATGGTCCCTCTACATGTCCTCCTCCATTTTGTGACATGTTCATAGATTTTGAATATAAGTTGCCTGAAAATGTGCGGGATCCATTAATAAATAAGCCTCAGCATCAAAGAGAGTGGGCGGAGTACGTAAATTTACCTAGGGATAAGAAGACGCTGAAGCGTCCACTATATTTTGGATGCAATAGCTTTGTGGATTATGAGATTGGTAGAGTGTTGGAGGCGATAGATGATTATGCGCCGGACTCGCTTGTAATCTTTACTTCAGATCATGGAACCCCTCTGCTTTCCCATGGACTTAATTCGAAGGGGCCTGCAATGTATGATGAGATAACTAGGATACCGTTAATTGTGAGATGGAGAGATCGCGTCCCGTCTGGTGAAGTATGCTCCTATCCAGTATCGCATATAAATATTGTTCCAACCATTCTTGAGGCGGCTGGCCT
>CAYNMB010000030.1:0-16902 GCA_964398235.1 uncultured Candidatus Bathyarchaeia archaeon
CATTACGTGAGGTTTTAAGGGTTCTCAGCACCTCTTCTTCACTCATTGAATGCCACGTGAAACTCAAAGTTTGCCCCTCTCTTTTTCGATCTAAGCATTCTAAAATTATACTGAAAAATTTAAGTTTTCCTCCTTTGATTTTCTTCAAAACACTTAAAAAGATTCAAGGATGTTTCATTATTTAAGTTTAAGAGAAGAACTTGAAGCTGCATGTTTACTTCTTTTAGAGAGTAAGATTTAAATCTCTCACATGTTCTACTCTTCAATTTAGGAAAGGGAGAGGTTTGTGTCCTAAAAGTGGAGGCGTACATTTACGATAGAAGAATTCGCTATTGCTTTAATAATGATCTCTGCATTATCTATCTCTCTCTATGCATTTAGCGCCATATTATCTCGTAAATTAAATAAAAATGTTAGAAAGGAGCCAAATGGTAAGTCACCATATGCGTGTGGAGAGAAAGTTGCCTCCTTAAATTCGAGAATAAATGTTTCTCTCTATAAGTATTTAATCTATTTTGTTATGTTCGATTCGTCTCTAATAATAATTGCATTCGCTTCTCTTGCTCTAAATGCACTTAATATATGGTTTTTCATGCTTTACGTTCTCATTATATTTATTTCAAGCCTCTTTCTCCTAGAGGGCGAAAAATAATGCTTACAGACAGTCTAATAAGATGGGCTATAAGAAAGTCGCCTTGGGCTCTTCATTTCAATACTGGAGCATGTAATGCATGCGATATTGAATTAGCCGCGCTTTTAACTCCAAAATATGATGTTGAGCGTTTCGGAATTCTGCTTAAACCATCACCAAGACATGCGGATGTATTACTTGTAACGGGACCTGTTACAAGGCAATGTGCACCAAGGCTTAAACGGATATATGAGCAAATGCCAAATCCAAAGTTTGTGGTCGCCATAGGAACATGCGCTTGTTCAGGAGGGGTCTTCAAAGATAACTATAATGTGTTAGGTGGAATTGATAAAATTATACCAGTAGACGTGTACATTCCAGGTTGTCCGCCAAAGCCTGAGGCTATAATTGATGGAATCCTAAAGCTTCTTAAGTCATAATGGAGGGGAGTTTTAAACGACAAATATTGAAAATGAGATTCTGAAGATTCTGAGAGAGAAACTAAAAAATAAGATTCTCGAAACTCAAGTTCTCCGTCCAAATAAGACTTCAGTCATAGTTAACCCCGGAGTTCATAGAGAGGCAATAAAGGTAATAATAAACAATTTTGAAAAAACTGGTTTATCCGCAATTACAGGTTTAGATTTAAGCGAAAAAATTGAACTATTATATCACATGCGAATTGAAGAAACGTTGATTACTATTAGAACAGCTTTATCTAAACAAAAACCGGAGATTGAAAGCATAACTGATCTTATTCCAGGAGCCAATTTCCATGAGAGAGAGGTAGCTGATCTTTTAGGCGTAATCTTCATTAATCATCCCACACCCCGAAGACTACTTCTTCCAGAAGATTGGCCTGAAAATCTGTTTCCGCTTAGAAAAGATGCGGATTTAACAGTGATTGAAAGAGTACCTTCAGAAGAGCCCGTTTTCTCAAAGATAGAAAAGAAGAAGAACTCTAAGAATGAGGTTCTGGTAAAAGTATTTTTCGGTCCGCAACACCCAGCCATGATAGAGCCTGAAAGGTTCTCACTTAAGGTTGACGGGGAAATAGTTGTGGACATTGAACCTAGGATAGGCTATGTTCATCGTGGAATCGAGAAAGCTGCGGAGCAACGTACCTATCTTCAGGATATTTATCTTGTCGAGAGAGTCTGTGGGATATGTAACGCGGCTCATGCTGCGTGCTTCTGCCAAACTGTTGAATCTTTACTTGACGTAGACGTTCCTGAGAGAGCTAAATATTTACGTACGATAATTCTTGAGTTGAATCGTATCCATAGTCACATGCTTCTCCTCGGGCATGCAGGTTTAGAAATCGGTTATGAAACGCTCTTCCATTACATGTGGCGTGATCGTGAACCGATCATGGATATCGTTGAACTTTTAACTGGAAATAGGGTGTTAACGTCTTTTATCACGATTGGCGGTGTGAGACGAGATGTGAAGGAAAACGCACTCTTAGAGATAAGGAAGACAATTAAAAAACTCAAAGAAAGATTGAATTTTTACAAGGAAATATTTGAGGATGACCCGACATTTAAGGTTCGCACAAAAAATGTTGGCGTACTAAGGAGAGAGGATGCCTTAAAGCTTTGTGTTGTTGGGCCAGTTGCCCGCGGATCAAATGTTAGAATCGACGTGAGAAAAGATGATCCATATGCTGCCTATGATGAAATCCCGTTCAAGGTTATTGTTCGTTCAGAATGTGATTCGTGGGCCAGGTTTATGGTTCGATTGGAGGAGATAGAAGAAAGTATTAAGATTATAGATTATGCGCTGGATAATTTGCCAAGTGGACCTTACAGGGTTAGGGTTTCAAGGGTTGTTCCAGCTGGTGAAGCTATAGGTCGAGTGGAAGCCCCTAGAGGTGAGCTGTTCTATTATGTAAAAAGCAATGGTACAGCTTATCCTGAAAGGGTTAAGATAAGGACGCCAACTTTATCCAATATTTTCTCACTTGTTAGTATCGCCAAGGGATGCAATGTTGCAGATGTTCCGGTAATCTTTTCAAGTCTAGATCCATGTTTCTCATGCACAGATAGGTGAAGGAGGCTGAGAGAGCTCATGTGCCTAAGTTTTAATTTTATTTTTCGTCTGCTCATTTTTCCAGGATTCACATTCATCTTTCTTCTTTCGATGTTATGTGACTGGATAGAGCGGAAGATAAAGGCACGCATGCAGAATAGAATGGGCCCTGCATATACGGGTCCGGCCGGCATACTACAACCGATGGCGGATCTTATTAAATTATTAGCGAAAGAAGATATTGTTCCATATACTGCGAGGACCTTACTTTATAAGATTGCACCGCTAATCTCCTTCTCCATGTTCATGTTAACTCTTCTCATCATACCTATAGATGGAGCTGAAATAATTCCGGGATTTAGTTTTGAGGGAGACCTTATACTTATTTTATCAATGATGTTAATTGCTAACTTCTTTCTATTCTTTGCCGGATGGTCGTCAAATAATCCATTTAGCACAATAGGTTCCACTAGAATTTTAACGCAAATAGTGGGATACGATATTCCAATGTTCATTTTCGCTTTAACCCCTGCTTTTCTCACTGGAAGTCTCAGTATATCAACAATCGTGAACGCTCAAAGAATACCTTTTATCCTTCTCATACCTTGGGCGTTCATTCTTTTCGTCATTACACTTCAAGCTGAATTGGAAAAGGATCCTTTTGACATTCCTCACGCCGAAACCGAGATCGTTGCTGGTTACGAAACGGAATATACTGGGCGGAGATTGGCCTTCATGAAGATGTCTAAAGATTTACAGATGCTTCTTGGAGTGGCACTTGTTGTCGAACTATTCTTGGGGGGAGCTTATGGTCCAGCAATAGTCTTTGGTTCTTCATCTCTATGGAATACATTATGGTTCACTTTGAAGGTGTTATTCATCATCGTCTTAATGGAATATTTGACATGTATTTTTGCCAGACTTCGAATTGATCAAGTAGTTATTTTCAACTGGAAAACATTACTCCCTTTATCCTTAATTTCGCTTGTTGCATCTGTCCTAATAAAAATGGTTATGGTTGGTGGTTAACATGATTAAGATATCGCCAATGTTAAAAGAAGTTATTACTCAAGTTTTCAGAAGACCTGCAACTCGTAAATATCCTTTTGTTAAGCCAAAAGTTCCTGAGGGATTCAGAGGAATGCATATCTTCAACAGCGAATTATGTATTGGCTGCGGCTTATGTGCTAGAGACTGCCCTTCTGGAGCAATAGAGATGGTTAATGTTGGAGAAAAGAAAAGAAGACCGGTTTTCCATTTAGATTTATGTATATTCTGTTTCCAGTGTGCTGAGAGTTGTCCTAGAGGCGCTATTAAATCCTCAAAGGTATTTGAACTTGCTTCAAAGAATAAGTCAGCTCTCATCATAAATTCTCCTAAAAATCTGGAGTAAAGGTGATGAATTTGATTTATGAATTGATGGTGACTGGCATATTAATCTCGGCGTGTTTAGCGGTTTACCTTGAGGAGGCAATATACTCCCTGATATCTCTAACCACAATGCTTATTCTAACAGCTCTTCTTTATTCGATGAATGGTGCCGTTTACGCAGCTCTCTTCCAGTTAATGATGGGTGTTGGAGCATTAATTGTCTTTTTCCTATTGAGCGAGGAACTCACCGAGAAAAGTAAGGATAAAAATACTCCGAGGCAGATCCTTCTGACAATAGCCATATCATTAATTCTAGCGGTGCCTGTAACTCTTTTTTCAGCTGAAGATTTGATTGCCAGCGTTTCGTGTGACATTTCGCTTCCTTCAGCTCTATGGGAACTAAGGGGGGTTGATGTTATTCTACAGGGTCTCGTGATATTGACAGTTGTTTTAGGGGCTTCTATAATATTGTATAAAAAGGAGGGAAGGAAGTGAATTATATTGTGCTCTCTCTAATATTATTGGCAGTAGGCTTCTATGGTTTACTCTCTAAACGCAGTTTTCTAAAAATACTAGTTTCCATAGAAATTATCGCCACCGCGGCAACGATGAATTTTGTGTTGCTCTCTTCTTCTTTAAGTAAGACTTTAGGTGAAGCCCTTCTGATGCTTGCATTTTCAACTGATACTTGCGTGAACGCTATAATCTTATCTTTACTTGTTATAACTGCAAAAAGATATGGTAAACGTAGTATTAGTAAGCTTGCAGAGTTAGAGAAAACAAGAGAAAACAAGAGAAGAGATGATGAGTAATGTTTCCCTATGCACCGTGGCTTATTTGGATTATTCCAACGGTTTCCAGCTTGTTTATTCCAGTAGTTGCATGTTTAGGTAGAAAATCGAGAGAGTATTTTGCGGTTACGGCGGGATTGATCACTACAATATTTGCGTTTTCCATGGTTCCCGATTTATACTTTGGCGCTATGAAGAAAATAGATTTTGTGTTTCCGTGGATTCCTTCTTTAGGTGTTAATGTAGGCGTATTTATTGATCCTCTAAGCGTTTTATTTGCAAATCTAGCAGCATTCTTCAGCTTTGTAGTTCTAATATATTCTATTGGTTATATGGCTGAGGAAAAGAATCTAACATATTATTATTTTTTCATGCTACTTTTCATGGGTTCAATGATAGGTTTAGTTACATCAGACAATTTTCTGCAAATGTTTATTTTCTGGGAGATTGTGGGACTCTGCTCCTACTCTCTAGTCTCCTTCTGGCATCATCGCCCTGAAGCAATACGTGCAGGAGTTAAAGTTTTCTTAATGACGCGAATAGGTGACATCTGTTTTTTGGCTGCAATAGGACTTCTTTATGCAAGTTTAGGTTCATTCTCTTTCTCTTACATAACGGCGCATGTAGGAGAAATTCCTATGTCAACGTTAACTATAATCGCATATCTAATGCTTATAGGAGCAGTTGCTAAATCGGCTCAGCTACCCTTACATACTTGGCTTTATTCCGCAATGGAGGCGCCAACCTCAGTTAGCGCTCTTTTACACGGAGCAACAATGGTCAAAGCAGGAGTTTATTTAGTTGCCAGAATTTTCACGTTGCTGGGTCCACTAGTAACCTTAATTCCCATGTGGTTGCGTTGTGTTTCTTGGATAGGGGCCCTCTCCGCATTTATTGGAGCCACCTTAGCTTTACATACACCTGACATAAAGGGTGTACCAGCCTATTCAACTATAAGCCAGATAGGGTTTATGTTCGCCGCCTTAGGCGCAGCTTCCTCCCCATCTTCGTTAGGTTGGTTTGCCGCATTATTCCACATGATAAGCCATGCCTTCTTTCAGGGCTTAGGTTTCCTTGCGATAGGGGGCATAATTCATGTATTGGGAACTCGTGATATGCGTCAGATGGGGGGACTGAGAAAGCTTATGCCCATTACATTCTGGCTTTGCATAGTTGTTATGCTAGCTAGAACCGGTGTGCCCCCGTTTGCGAGCTTCTTCAGTAAGGGATTCATTATAAGCAGTTTGTGGTCAACTGGCGACCTTCTGCTTGTGCTAACAATCTACGCATCTACAGCTATAACGTTCGCTTACACGCTTCGCTTCATCATATTAACCTTCCTACTTAAGCCCTCAGAGCTGGTGAAGAGAACACATCTACATGAGCCGCCCAAAACAATGCTCCTTGCATCCAGTATACTAGCCATCCTATGCTTCGCTTGGGGATTTCTAGGTCCCTCAATCGGCAGATTCATGGGGGTTAAGGTGGAGATAGGATTAGAGAGGGTTCTCAACCCAGAAACCCTAGTCTTCATTTTAATTCTTCTTGCAGGCGGCATACCCATTTATGTTAACTATTATGAGAAATCAGGAGTTATGAAGAAAATCCGGGGGAGTCTCTTAGGCCCTATAGCTCTACTTTTGGAGCGTGGCTACTTTTTTGACTTATTCTATGAAAAAGTTATTGTAGGAGGAATTATGCTGGTCTCAAAGGGACTTAGGCGAGCTGAGGGATTCCTCTCCGGGCGGATACCCTACATATTTGCTCACAGCGTTTTACAATTGGCGGGAGCTGTTCAAAAATATTTGGATATTCTTATCGATGAAATGTTTTATATTACGGTGAATAAAACCGTGGTTTCAGCATCTAAGATTAGGAGGATAAATTCGAGCTCTCTAGAGCATTATATAGCGGCTGTACTAACTGGTTTCTTAATAATCTCAGTGTTAATATTGATTACTATATTTAGGTGAGTGAATAGATGGGGAATATTCTCTTATTGGTGACGGTTTTGCCTGTATTGGGCGCTCCATTAGCCTATTTACTGGGTAAAAAATCTCCTAGAATAGCGGCATTCTTAATATCTTTAATATGTTTAGCTGAGATTGTTCTTCTCTTCACGATTGTACCACAAGTTCTTAACAGCGTAGATCATAAGTATGTTGAGTCCTACTCTTGGATTCCGACCATCTATGCATCTCTCACATTTTTCGCTGATGGAATAAGCCTTTCAATGGCAATTATAACTTTAGTGCTCATATTTACGGCAACAATTTTTTCAGTAAATTACATGCAGGATAGGAGGGGGCTTGCTGAATACTATGCTCTTCTAGCTTTGCTTTCAGCGGGGTTAGTCGGCGTTTTCATAACATCAAATCTCATGTTATTCTACTTCTGTTGGGAGCTCATGCTTGTTCCTTCATACTTCATCATCGGCGAATGGGGTTATAGAAAGCCGTATCGAGCAGCCTTTAAATTCTTCATATTTACACATGCAGGCGCAATTTTCGTATTACTAGGTATAGGCGCAATTTTCATGCTTACAGGCGACTTAGACATTTTTAGCGCACAAGTAGCTCTAATGAATACTCCACCAGATTTAGTTATGTGGATTCTGCTTTCTCTTACCTTAGGGTTCGCTGTTAAAATGGCTGTAGTTCCCTTCCACATGTGGCTTCCAGACGCCCATTCGGAAGCGCCCGCACCAATGTCAGCTTTACTAAGCGGAGTAATTATAAGCGCCGGCGCATATGCAATACTACGTATATCCTTGGGTACAGTACTACCATCTATTCTATCAATATCTTTTGGAAGCCAATTCCTGCATAGTCTAGCTATCCTAGGGGTTATATCTGCCTTCTTCGGCTCTTTTATAGCTCTAGTTGAAAATGATGTAAAAAGGATAATAGCCTACTCAAGCATAGCTCACATGGGCTATGTGCTCTTTGGACTCTCAATGTTTCCCTATGTTGAGGCAATTATAGGGGCGGTATTGCATCTCGTGAATCACGCTGTCAGCAAGGGATTGTTCTTCCTTTCAGCTGGTTCATTAATGAAGCAGCTTGAGATTCGGGATATACGTGAAATGGGTGGACTAGCTAATAAAATGCCCATTACAGCTATAGCTGGAAGTACAGCTGCGCTGAGCATAGCTGGAATACCGGCGTTTGCCTGCTTCATAAGTGAGTTCATAATGTTCGTCGGCGCCTTCAAAGCTATTAAGAACGATGGATTTTACATTATACCAACAATCTTAATGTTGATTGCAACAGTTCTTTCCTTAGCCTACGCATTACGTTACATAGGTCACGTTTTTCTTGGAAAATCTAAAGTCGAAGAAGTCGAGAAGGAGCCGTCACTAATGAAGATTGCAATGCTGATTCTGGTGGTTATTGTTATATTACTTGGCGTCTGGCCGACTTTCTTCGTGGAGTTGATTGCAAGTGTAGAGTTCGCTCTTTTAGGAGGTTAAAGGGAGAATGAACCTTCTTGAGGTTTTTCTACCAATAGTAAGCTTTATAGTATTTTCGCTTCTGACGATTCCAGTAACGAATATTGCTGGGGGAAAAAGACGGAAATCCATGATTATGCTATCGTGGTTCATCGTCATATTTACTGTGACATCTATATTTGTCGCTAACCTAGTAGCTGAGTACTATGCGCAGATGGAGAAAGAACCCTTTTTGAACTTAACGTTTTCGAGAGGTTTAAATGTAATATTTTCAAGTACGTTTATGATTGACGCTGTTTCAATTTATATGGCAATAATTTTTACAGTTGTTAGTGCAATAACTCTCTTGTATAGCCTATTTTATATAGATGCTCGTGAACCTCTTTCAGGGAGATATTATGCTTTGATGCTACTGATCACTGCATGCGTTATAGGCGCATGTTTTTCCGGAGACTTTCTGACGCTCTTCATCTTCTGGGAAGCTTCAGCAGTAGGTTCAGGATTTCTAATGCTTTATAAAGAGAGTCCTAGATCCATACATGCTACACTTAAATATCTCATTATGATAATTATTGCTTCAGCCTTCATAGTCTATGGGCTATCAATAATTTACGGCTTAGCTGGCACCCTGAATTTCTGGGCAGTTAAACAAATATTGATGTCTCTTAAAGATAAACATCTGTTCATATTATCATTCATTTTCATGGCTACAGGTTACGCTATTGAATCCGCTATAGTTCCCTTCCACATGTGGCTTCCAGATGCTTACACAGCAGCCCCAGCCTCTTCCTCAGCGTTTTTATCGGCACTTGTTGACCAAGGAAGCTACTATGTTCTCTTAAGAATTCTCGTGTACATTTTGACTCCGCCAACAATTTTAGATTGGAGGATTGTTCTTGCTTTTCTCTCTATATTCTCGATGATCCTCGGCAACCTACTTGCATTAATCGAACATAATATTAAGCGTTTGATAGCATATGTTTGCATAGCAGATGTCGGCTACAATCTTATAGCGATAACAAGTGTAACTCCGCTGGGCGTGATGGGAAACCTATATTTCTTTTTGGTTGGAGGATTAACAACCGCTCTTTCCTTTATGACCGTAGGCATACTCAATAATATAGGCATTAAAACGTTAGGAGATCTATCTGGAATAGGTCGAAAGATGCCTCTCACAAGTCTGGCACTTCTCACCGGAGCCTTCTCCTTTTCCGGTTTTCCGCCTTTCGCCGGATTCTTTGCCAAATATTTGGTCTTTACAGCAGCTATTGAAGCTGGTTTGAGCTGGCTGGCCATAGTAGGAGTCTTAACCAGTATTGTTCAGGCAGCTTACTTTCTTAGGCTAGTTAATTACATGTTTGCAAAGAAAACTCGTAGAAGGGGCGAACTAAGTGAACCTAAAAACCTATTGATTCCGGTTTTCATGCTTACTATCATGATTATTTTCTTGGGGATTTATCCAACAATAATATTAGAGTTAATAAAGCCTGTTGTCCAGCAAATTACACTGATAATCTGAGAGAGCTCGACAAAAAAAGCAAAAGCAAAGGTAATATTGGAGCATTCCCTTACTTTACTAGGTGTTATGGAAGGATTTGTAATGCGAGATAATGTTAACAAGCTTATAGCGTTTGAAGATTTAGAGAACATAATTATAAATAATGGGTTTTGCACATTATGCGGCGCATGTGAGGCTGCCTGTCCAATTCATACGATACGCATCGAAGATAATAGACCTTATAGGTTACATGATTGCTCTGAACATTTAGATTCCTGCCCA
Organism: uncultured Candidatus Bathyarchaeia archaeon; assembly: GCA_964398235.1. Classification (GTDB taxonomy): domain Archaea; phylum Thermoproteota; class Bathyarchaeia; order Bathyarchaeales; family DTEX01; genus DTEX01. The sequence continues at coordinate 10,056 of CAYNMB010000030.1, forward strand.
ATATGTTATGATATATGCCCTCACAGCGATGCTCTTCTATATGAGAGTTTAAGTTTTACTGCAGATGCACCTCATAGAAGAGAAAGCATAGGCAGTTATAGGCGCATACTGCTTGCTCAAGCCTCTGATAAATCTATAAGGGAAGCCACAAGGAGCGGTGGTGTTGTAAACGCACTACTGAAATTTGCCATGGACAAGCAGATAATAGATAGCGCAATAATATCCGAATCATCTCCAACTCTTTCAATAAAAGTTAGACCTTCAATAAGCCTTGTTCCCGACGATACGCTTTCAGCCGTAGAGACCAAAATTGTTCCATCAGCTGTAGCTCGGGCTTTCGGAAGGGCAGTTTACGAGTATGGTAGAGCCCATATAGCTTTTGTTGGGGTACCTTGCCATGTTCTTGCACTACGTAAGCTTGAGGCATGGCAACATAGGATAATAGATAGCTTAGAAATAATAGTAGGGCTTTTCTGCCTATGGACTTTCTCACTCAATATACTTTTAGAATATCTTTTACATGAGCATGGTATCGCAGCTAATGAAATTCAGCATGTTGACCTATCGTCTAAAGAGTATATTATTTACACAAAAGGTGGTGAACGGCGAATTCCACTCTCCATGGTTAAGAAGCATATATTAAATCGATGTAAAACATGCGTTGACTTTACATCCGAGTTTGCGGATTTAAGCGTGGGAGGAGCTAGTCCGCTAAAAGATTGGTCAGTGGTCATAATTAGAACTAGAAGGGGAGAGGAGATATTTAATAAGGCTGTTAAAGAGGGGGTTATAACAGCTAGAAGAATTGAACCGGAAGTACTTGCCCATCTAATTCAGCTGGCAACCTATAAGAGGGAATCAGCATTAAAAGAGATTAGGAATCTTATTAAAATGGGAGTCCCTGTTCCAGGCGCTGTAAAATTTTCAGCGAAGTTTGTTTCCGGCAGAATTAACGGACTTGAGGAGATGAGTGTTAGAGAAATAATGACAAAAAATGTTGTATTTTTAAGACCTGAGTTAACTGTTAATGAATTTTTTGATAGAATAGCTGAATATCATCACATAGGGTATCCAGTAATTGACGGAACAAATAAGATCATTGGAGTTATAACATTACAGGATGCGATGAAGGTTCCAAAAGAAAAGCGGGAAACTACGCATATTGGCGAAATATGCTCGAAGAAGCTGATAACTGTTTTTCCAGATGATAGTGTAGCGGAAGCTCTGGAAAAAATGAATACTCACAATATAGGGAGAGTACTTGTTGTTGATAGAAAAAACAAGGATATGCTTCTAGGAATCATAACAAGAAGCGACATAGTGCACGCATTAGCTAGATTGTAATTCCGAAAAATAAAAACATGGACTTTAGAGAAACTGGTTAAGGTAGATTCAGAAATTCCTCAATTTAGCTTTTGCTAGAAAGTTTTCAACCTCCTTTCTCCTGAGAATCGGCGCGACCGCTCCCAGATCAGTTGTGGTTAGGGCGCCAACAGCGTTGGCGAACTCTCCAATTTTCTCAAGAGATCAATTCTCTAATAATCCAACTATAAAAGCATCGTCGAAGGCATCGCCAGCACCAATTGTTTAAATGAATCAGTATTTTAGGCTTCTTAATGCTGAGTGAATGATGCATGAAGTAGCTGCAAGAGCTGAGATTATTTCCGGCACGGATATTCCGGCTTTGTATATGCCCATCCAATATAGTATCCAAGCTAATAACCCCACTAAGAAGGCTAGAGCAGCTAAGACTGTTTTTTCCTCTATCGAGTAAATTATACACGATATTCCGGCTGAAACAAAAAATAACACGGATACTGCAAAGTGTATTTCTCCGTAAATCTCATCGAAAGCTGCTACGCTCTGAAGCATTAAAGCTGAAAATGTTAGAGAGATACTTGTGTATTTGGCATATCTACTTAAAGATTTAACAGCATAAATTGTTATTAGAAAGCCGGATGATAACAGACCGAAATTAAATATGAGTGCAACATTACTTTTTTGCGCGTGTCCAAGATCACTTAATGCATTTCTGTACCAGCTGAACCAAGATGAAAAATATATGGCTAAGCCTATTGAAAGATACGCAATTAGCAACCCTATTATCCCAAGCAATGCGAATAACTTATTCTCTTTCAATTTTTCATCACTCAACTTTACATGGACCAATAAGAATGAAGCTTAATTTCTTTTCCACCAGTCTCCGATTTAATGAAATATGCAACATCCTCCTCCACATTATATGCCATCTCTCTCACATCATATTTACTCAGTAACCGTTTAAACTCATCCCAAGAGTTAACCCTAATAACCCTTCCACTCAAACTATAGAAGCCTCCGAAAACTAGGGAGATAAAATGGGGCACATATTTATGTTTTTATTTGATGGATTTAAAGTCTTTCCAAATTTTCTTTCAGATTTTCTATAAACCTTGGATCCTTCATTGCGGGTTCAGCTATACCAACCATATCCACACCTATATTAAAGGCTCTTTTTACGGCTTCTGGCTTCCATAGGTATCCGCTGGCTAAAAGAAAGAATTTGGGATATTTCTTACGTATGTCCTCTATAAATTTGTAGTCAGGCTTTAGATTTTCGCCTCTAATATTGAAGTGCACACCAAAGAGATTTAGATTCTCTATGAAGCCCATTATTGGAGCATAATCTGGTATGACTCCCGCTCTAAACTTCACTATGATCGGTTTATTCGCGTCTCCGAGAGCTTTCAACCACTTGAATAGTTCATTTCTGTTTTCCGGATATACCATAGCTCTAAGCTTTCCCTGTTTAATGTAGGGTTCGTAGGCTCCGTGGAAATTCCACTCCACTATGTCGCCTCCAGCCTCATAAAATAATTCCGTAGCCTTTAAGCCCCATTCAAGATTAATCGTTGCTAGGTTCATACATACTACGATTTCATCGCCTAAAACCTCCCTTACCTTTAGGCATTCATCCCTAAGAAAACTTATACAAGCGTCTTTCTTCGCGGGTAATACTGGAAGCTTGTGAATCCTAAGACCATAGGCTGGCGGTTCCGCTAAGTAAGCGCCCAACTGAACCATAGCGCATCCAGCACCCCTTTGAGCACAGAACTTTCCATCTGTTACGCAGGCCATGGAAGAAAGAAAGAGTCCTCCTTTAAGTTTTTTGTAGAGCGGATCCCATTCATACATAGATAGGTTTCTCCAATTTTCCAAGTTTTTAGGTTTCATTTAAACATGGAGATCTTAACGCCTTTTACTCCAAAAGGCTTTAGCACATACTCATCAGTCCAATGCGCCGGATCCCTAAAGACTTCTGGACCTATGAAGGGTGGATCGCCACCCTTGTAATGAAGTGGACCTAAAGCATTTCTTAACGTTCCCACTAATACTATCTTTATTTTGTTTTCACCCGATTTTAGGAGGGTTGTAACTTCTACTTCATAGGGTGGTAGTATTGCTTTGCCAGCTTCAACATCGTTTACATAGATCACAGCTAAGGATGAATCAAGACCTTCTAATTGAAGGAAAACTCTAGCATTATCTTCAGGAATCTTAATATTCACATTTTTACTTAGTTCCATTTCGCCAGCATAGAATGGATAGCCCATTTGGCATAGATCGCCAAGCTCGATGAAATTGGGTTCCTCTGTGATCTTGCATGCACCTTTAGCATTAGCTTTAACTGCGAAGTCTCCAAGCAGATATATGTTTTCTAATTCAGGTTCCATGTCCACGGTGCCATATAGTTCTATGACGTTTAATCCCTTACCTAGTATTTGGGAGACATCAATCATTGGAAAATTCCAGTCAATCCAGTATTCATCCGTTTTGGGTTCCACTTTAACTCCGTTCACAAAAATTTTGAAACGCTCTGGATTTTCAATAACTAAATATACTTTTCTATCTCTGAATTCTATTTCTGATTCAAACTCAAATCTCAGCGAGAATTTTGCACCCAATCCATTTTGGATTATGATGTCATGCGCCTTCCAAACCGGCATAAGATCGCTCCAAGCACCTTTAACTCGACATCTACAATAGTCTAGAACCAATACGTTCAAATTTAACCTTTTGATAGCCCAAGGTCCTGTGATTGGAATTTCGCAGAGTTTAATTCCTTTCTCTCGTGGAACCCCAGTCTCGGGGGCATCTGCTCTTAAAACAAATAGAACTGAACCTACTGGCTCTAACCTTACATTCCAGACTGATTGTCCATCTTTGACTTCCGAGAAGTAGGGTTTTTGCTCTCCATTGATTGGATCCCAAATTTCAACTTTGAAGAATCCATCTAGTTTTAGGGTGATGCGGTGAGCTCGCTCTCTACTGATGTTGGTTAGGAAGAGAATAAATGTGCTGCTTTCCTCGTCTTTTCTTAGGTGATAAAGTATGTCTCCTTCCTCATCTCCTTCTATTCTGAGGGGTTTTAGAAAATCTTTTAGAGCGGCTTTGATTATTGCTGGATCAATTTTGGTTATGATTTTGGATTTACTCAGTAGTTCTCTAATTAGGTCGCTGGGTTCCCCGTCTACTAGGCTTGGTGTGGGAGCTACAGCTAATATTTTTCCTCCGGAATCAGCAAAGTTCTTTAATAGCTTGATTGTGCTTTTTGCTAATGTTATACTGGGGGGTATTATAACGGCTTCATAAAGCATTTTGCCAACACGAAGTTTTCCGTTTTCCACCTTGCCATATTTTTCCATTAATATTTCATCGCCGAGATCAAAATCTATATGCGTTGAAAGAAGCGTTTTGAGTAATCTTGTGAGATAGTCGTCTAATTCTACAACTCTTGATGGATTTAAAGGCGAATAGGTCGCCCATGCGCTGGCTATTGGATGGATAACTAGCACGTTGACTACGCGTTTTCCTCTAGAGAGCACGTAGCTTAATCTCGCAAAATAATCTTCTATAATCCTGTTATATTTCCACCATGGCTGGCTCCAATGGAAGTTAAGTCCGTAATCCCTTTTTCTTCTACCACGCATCGAGTAAGGAACTAAATGATGATTCAATAGATTAACTCCCATAACGTAAAGCCAATCTCCAATCCATTTTCTATCAGCAAACGATGGATAATTGCCTGTGCATCCATAGGTTTCGCATAAAACCCTTTCTTTTCCAAGCTGATTAGCAACGCTTGACACTTGCTTAGCTGTAAGCAATGTGTTCCAAATATTCATGCCTAAATGGTCTATTCCAGGGACATGCTGATACTCGTAGTGAGGCATCACAGCTCCCACACATATGAGCTGGCTGAGAAGCTTGTCTTCAGCCAGATAATGGCCAGTAAACTTTAATCCCTGTCTTTCACACCACTCGTATATTTGCTTAGAGAATGCCTCTACAAATAATAGGGTTACCGTTTTCCAGAAGTCATGGCGGGTCTTCATGTAATCTCCAACATTTAGGAAGAGCTCAGGCAGCTTATCCAAGATGTTATAGCCGTGCATCTCCCTGAAACGCTCAATTAACCTATCAGTCCAAGGTATAAAGAATGGAGGAAATCTTGGACCTCTAGGCGGAATTAATTCTCGAGCGGCTAAGAGCCCGGATAACCTTTGTCTGCTACTTATAATGTTAGGTTCATCGGTGAAGACGCCCGGTATGCTTTTTCCAATCTCGTTTTTAAAGCGATTTATGTAAGGTGCATAGGCAACTTCCAGAAACTTTCTAACCACTTCTGGATCGAGTAAATCAACATAGCTGAAGCTATTAAACCATGTTTCTCCCAATGGAGCAACGTAGGTTGCAAATGACAGATATATGTAGCCTCCCCCTTCTTCGCCTGGTTTAGCAGGTTCATATTTGCAGGGAAGTCCCTTACTATTCAATTTACACTTGAAGTTCGCTATGATTTCTTCACCGCCAAAAGCTCTTTCGCTAGGTATCATTATTAAAGCCTTAGCCCTATACTTTGGACCTAAAGCTGGAACCATTCCGCCAGCGAAACCTGAGGGCCACCATAACTCATCATATATCCATAAGTACATATCACGCTTCTTAGCTTCATTCATAGCTGACTCAAAAGCCTTAAACCATTCTTCGCCTAAAAACGGCGTAACCAATCCTTCTCTAGCGTGGAAAAATGCGCCTCCATAACCCCCCTCATCTAACAAGGCAATTTGATGCGCTGTTTCATCCGGGTTAAGCTTATCATTTATCGACCAGAAGGGTACGCCTCTAAATTCTGATGGAGGACTTTTAAATAGTTGACTCTTAATCAAAAATTTCACCCAGCCCGATAGTTTAAAGCAAACTATTTATAAGCCTTTTGTAAAAAGAGTTGCAGACTAAAAAAGCCTAACATAAAAAAGAATTCAACTAAAATTTATGAGAGAAAACGAGAAGAGAAAATATTATATTTCCCTCTATGCGGATTTCTTTTTTAGAGCACTAGGCTTATATGCGGGGGTGTCCGAGTGGTCAAAGGAGGCAGGCTTAGGACCTGCTGCCATAGGGCTGCGTGGGTTCGAATCCCACCCCCCGCACCATTAATGTAATCCTGCTTATTCCAGCAGAATTATTTCCTTTTTCTAGCTTCAGATCTAGGTATTTGATTAATGTTAGCTAACTCTATCAAAATTCGCGCATTTTTGTAGCCTGCTGGAAGCCCTTTAGATTTTTCCATCGTCTCCAAATCTCAGACTATAAAATCTATAAAACTAACTCTGTCAGGTTCTTTGAAATTTAAAATCTAGAGTCCTCTCCATAGTTTTAGATTTATGTCGCGAATGCAAGCTCCTAATACAGATAATGATTGAAGTAGCTAGAGGAGTACCTAGATTTTCTCCTTAGATTTAGCGATATGCTTCAAGCAGAGAGGTCTTCAGCATTTATGCCGCTTCTTCTACGAATACGGCGA
>CAYNMB010000031.1:0-1239 GCA_964398235.1 uncultured Candidatus Bathyarchaeia archaeon
TCTTTTATTTTTTCGAAAGCCGTCACTATGTCGTCCATGTCGTTCCTAGAGCCTAAGAGAACATACTGTGGAAGCCACATCCCTTCATGATAGCATGCTCTTTCTGTTACAGGTAATTTTACGCTTGAATAGTCGATTACTTTACCATAATATGGACATGAGAGCGGGCATTCTCTAAAGTATTCTAGGTATGCCTCCTTGTAAAGAGGTTTAGAATAGCCAACACTGGCGGGTATTCCTTCCGCTTGTAAAGCTTTTGCAAAAGTTGATTTTGGTATGCCTCCGAAAGCCTCCGAATTGAACCTAAATATGTAAAGATGATAGGCATGTCGGGTTACACGTTCATCATTTTTTAGGGGCTTTATGCCATCTATTTTAGAGAGCTTACTGTCTAAATACTGGGCGTTTTCAATACGCCTCTTTGTATGCTCATCAAATCGTCTTAACTGAACTAGAAGAATTGCCGCTTGAAATTCAGTCATCCGATAATTTGCTCCAGGTAAATGATGCTCATACCATGCTTTTTGGGGTAATCTTCCACAATTGTGTAGAGACCATGCCTTAACATATAAGTCTTCATCATTCGTCACTATTATGCCGCCTTCCCCGCTGGTTATGTTCTTACTTGATTGGAAGCTGAATGCACCCATCTCGCCTATAGCTCCAACTCTTCTGCCCCTCCACTCCGCGCCCCAAGCTTGACAAGCATCCTCGAGAACATACAAGTCGTTTTTCTTCGCTATTGAGAGAATAGCATCCATATCCGCGGGTCTACCGCCTATATGAACAGGCAATACTGCCTTCGTCCTCTCCGATATTAGTGATTCAACACTTTTAGGGTCGATGGTATACGTTTCCGGGTCTATATCGGCGAATATCGGTATAGCGTTCACGTAAAGCACCGCTATCGCTGTTGCCATAAACGTATAGGCTGGAACAATAACTTCATCACCGCATCCAACTCCAAGGGCTCTAAGCGAAATTTCAAGAGCCGCCGTACCGTTTGTTACAGCAACCCCATACCTAGCATCCTGATAAGCCGCGAACTTCTCCTCAAATTCCCTTTTCCGAGAGCCGCCTATGCCCCAAAACCCGCTCTCTAAAACCTCTTTTAAGGCTTCCATTTCACCTTCATCAAACACAGGCCATTTTGGAAAAGGCTTCTTTCTAACAGGCTCTCCTCCCTTTAAGGCAAGCTTAGCCAAAAACTATCCCAACCTCTTTCTCAAACAATTATTG
>CAYNMB010000031.1:1339-4499 GCA_964398235.1 uncultured Candidatus Bathyarchaeia archaeon
TAATGCTATGTTTTTTCCTCAAGCGCTATAGCTCTTATCCATGATGAATCTAGATGCGCGATTCTTAGCGGAAGACCAATGAAGAAAACTCTCTTTCTCTCTATTTTCTCTAAATTGACTAACCCTTCGATTATCGGTATATCGTTCTCCAATAGAGCCTCATGCGTTGCTAACCTACCGGAGTTTGGATCTTCAGGATGAACGCCTTGAACACCAAGCATTTTTATGCGCTTTTTAGCGAGATATTCTGCTGCTTCAGGCGTTATGTACGCGTTGCCGCTAGGGCTCCACATTAATACAATATCCCCCTCCTTAACCTCTTCAAGATGTTCAGGCTTTATTGGAAAGCTTTTTTCATCCTCAAATTTTAGAACTATTGCTTCCCCCATAAATTTCTCTAGGGGGATTTCCGCACATGATTTAAGTTCATCGCGAAAATGCGACGGTCCTTCAACATGTGTGCCAACATGGGATTCCGCTTCAACGAAATGCATGTAGGTTTTGTCCTCAGCATTTATAAATTGCTGAAGATTAAATTTTCGGATCTGATTTCCACGAATATATTCGCCATTAACCTTCAGAACATTTGGTTGAACCTCAGCTGACAAATCAACAATCCTATAATTTTTAAGAACTTCAACAATGTCTTTAACCATTTAATCACCAAAAGTAAATGTATCCCCCTAAATTTATTATTTTTCTCATTACCTTGTATGCTAGGGTCTCTTAGACATTAAAAAACATTAAATGTGAATCGAAAATATGGGGATTTAGATGAAAAGCTTTGTTTTAGAATTTAATTGATTCTTCTCTTATACCGTTCTTCGTTATTATTAGTAAATCTATTCCATCCCCGCTTCTCGCATCTCGGCTTATAGCCGATTTAATAGCTTTAATCGCAAGATCTCTGCCTTCCTCAACCGTCATCCCATCCTTATATGATTCTTCTAAGACGCCTATAGCTATTTCAGCTCCAGAGCCGACGGCAGCGTATTTATCCGGTATGGTTGATCCTAAAACGTCTAGCACATAGAGCGCTGGGCCTTCATCGTCGACCCCGCCGACAATCGTCTCCGTTATGAGCGGGAATAATCTACTGCTGAAGAGTAAGTTTGATAGAACCTTCGCGGCTGCTTTAACGCTCATAGGTCTCTTAACTTCCATTTTAAAGAGATTAGTGTGTATGCTAACTTCACGCGCTAATATCTGCATGTCTGAGACTAAACCAGCGCATGCCACGCCTATATGACTTGATATTTTAAAGACCTTCTTTCCAGATTTACTAAGCACGAAATTTCCATAGGAAACTCTTTTCTCAGAGGCTAATACAACGCCGTCTGAACATACAATTCCAACCGTTGTTGCGCCTGGAATAGATAGATAACGATCTTGGAAATCCAATTCCTATCCTTCCCTACCCTAAGCAACTAATCTATAAGAATGCAGACATTATTAAATTTTTATCTTCCAAAATAATGTGGTTTAATAAATTATTTCGTCGCTGAGTTTAACCCTATTGCCAACTATTGGCACCCCCTCCTTCTTAAGCAATTTTTTCCTAGTCTCTATTTCCTCCTCGGTTTCACCCACTATTTGTCCATCTGATCTAACAACCCTATGACAGGGAATTATTGGAGCCAACGGATTCTTATGAAGAGCGTTTCCAACAGCCCTATACGCTCTCGGTCTCCTAATTTTTTCAGCTATTCGCTTATACGTGCTGACTTTTCCTCTAGGTATCTCAAATACTGCCAGAAGAACCATTTTCTCAAAATCCGACATGTGGGAAAGATGTTTGAGGATGTCCTCTCGTTTAAGCATGAAAGCACCTCCAACAAATATTTAAAGCGAAACTGAATCCTTAATATATTAAGTTTGCTTATGTTTGGAGGAAAGATTTTGAATCCTGTAAAGGAAAGGAAAACTGCGAAAAAGTTTACTAGAGCCCTTTATATTGGGCGTTTCCAGCCTTTTCATCTTGGGCATCTTGAAGCCGTGAGATATATCTTGCGTAATGCTGAGGAAATCATAATAGTGGTTGGAAGTGCTCAGGAGAGTCATACGCTTGAAAATCCGTTTACTGCTGGCGAAAGAGTTTATATGGTTAGACTGGCACTTAACGAAGCGCATATAGAGCCAAGCAAATATTACATCATTCCGGTCACAGACCTAGACATACATGGATTGTGGGTTTCACATGTATGTTCGCATGTTCCAAAATTTGACGTGGTATATTCGAATGAGCCATTAACGAGGCGTCTTTTCATAGAAAGTGGTTTTAGAGTTGAGTCTATACCGTTCTTCAAGAGAGAAGTTTGCTCAGCTACGGAAATAAGAAAAAGAATGCTTAGTGGCGGTAATTGGGAGGAACTACTGCCAAAGAGTGTGGCCGCATACATTAAGGAAATAGGCGGCGTCGAAAGGTTAAGGGATTTAACAAAAACAGATAAAATTCAGGCCTAAAAATAGTTAAACTCATTAATTTTAACATCCTAATTTTACTAATGCATCGAAAATGAAAAGGTTAAAAAGAGAGCTAAGAGTCCCCTTCAGTTAGGGCTAGGGTTATTTCATGAGATTTTTTGGTTGCAGATTTAACAGCGCTCATAAAGGCGTGTCTAATGGGAACTTTTTCGAGCTCAAAAAGACCCTCTATTGTAACTCCGCCTGGCGTTGTAACCATATCACGGATTTGAGAAGGAGTTTTATGTCCTTCAAGAATTAATTTTCCGGTGCCAATCATCGTTTGAGCTGCAATTGCTAAGGCTAAATCTCTTTCTAGACCGGCTTCTAAACCAGCATACATCATGGCCTCAGCTATAAGTGATAAATAAGCGGGCGCGCATCCACTCAAGGCTGTTATGGCATCCATGTACTTTTCATCAACCTCCCTAACCTCTCCAAACCTCTCTAACAATTTAACAGATTTCTCTAAGTCCTCTCCTCTCAATTCCGGGCTTGCGCAGTAAGCTGTGAAAGCTTCGCGAACAATTATTGCGAGATTCGGCATAACTCTAATGAATTTAGCTTCCGGAGCAACTTTTTTCAGAAAGTTTAATGTTATTGCGGCAGCCACCGATATCACAATTTTATCCTTAATTTCTTCCCGGATTTCTTCAAGAACCTCCTTAACATTTTTAGGCTTAACACACAATATGAT
>CAYNMB010000031.1:4599-16729 GCA_964398235.1 uncultured Candidatus Bathyarchaeia archaeon
TCTTTCACTCTTTCAGCCCTCTTTTCGGAAACAATAACCTCGTAACCGCTTGAAACTAGGTTTTTTGCAACTGCTTCTCCAATAACTCCCCCACCTATAACGGCGATCATGACATCACCTTCAAAAAAATCCCGCACTATATATTAACGAAAAATTTTCCTCTAATATAAGATTTGTTAATCCTTATTTTTCTGAAAGCATTTAAAATTTTATTGAATATTTGGAGGTAGCGATGTGACGCTTCATCGATTTTGGCTGTTAGACATAAATTATGAGGTTAAAGAACATAAGCCCGAAGTTTGGCTTTGGGGTATAGATGACTCTGGAAAACGTGTGCTAGTTGTAGATAGGGGATTCACAACATATTTTTATGCGATTCCTCAGAAAAATGAGGATGCGGGGGCTATAGCGGAAAGAATTCGAATGAAAATGACTGATCTGCCTCTAGTTAGTGGTTTAGAGGTTGTTCAACGAAAATTTTTTGGCAAAAAATTAAATGTCATAAAAATCTATTGTCAGGATCCGGACCTTGTGTCAGAGTACTCTAAAATTATTTCTAAAATTGAGGGAGTTGAAAAATGTCTTGAGGATGATATACGCTATTCAATGCGTTACATGATTGATAATGAAATTGTTCCATGCAGTTGGCATGAGGTTGATGCAGAAGAAATTCCTAATAGCATGGGATTGCAAGTTGATAAGGTTCTTTTAGCGAAATCTAGACCAAAATCCCGTACAGACCTCTTTGAAATTCCAAAGCTAAGGATTCTAGGCTTTTCAATAATATGCTATAGCCCCAAAGGCTCCCCAAAGCCAGAGAAAAATCCAGTTATCATAATATCTACTGCAACAAATACTGGTGTTGAAAAACAGTTTATTGCTGAAGCCTCAAATAAGGATGCAAAAATAATCAGCGATTTCATAAACTATGTTAGAGATTTTGATCCAGACATAATTGTCGGCTATGGGACAAATCGTAATGACATGCAATACTTAATCACTAGAGCAAAGAAAAATGGCCTCAAATTGGAGATTGATAGAGCTAATTCTGAGCCTCACACAAGCGTTTATGGCCATGTTTCAGTAACTGGAAGAGCCCATATAGACTTATTTGACTTCGCAGATGAGTTTCCAGAAGTTAAAATCAAAACGCTTGAAAACATAGCCGACTATTTAGGCGTAATGAAACTTAAGGATCGAATTTTAATTGAAGATATTGAATATGCAGAATATTGGGATAACCCTGAGAAACGTTCGCAGCTACTCAGGTTCTCGATGGAAAATGCAAGATGTATAATAGGCGTGATGGAAGTTCTCTTCGACTTTGCAATTCAGCTCTCAAGCCTAGTGGGCTTACCGCTAGATCACGTCGGCACAGCAGCCGTCGGCTTCCGGGTAGAATGGTTTCTCATGCGACATGCTTATCGTATGAATGAGCTTATTCCCAAAAAAGTTGAAAGACGCTATATTCCATACGCTGGGGGCCTAGTTTTAAAACCAAAGCCCGGAATCCACGATAACATAGCTGTCTTAGACTTCAAATCCATGTATCCAAGCATAATGATAGCCTACAATGTTTCTCCGGACACCTACATTCCACCCGGGGAACCTGATCCTCCCTCGGGAGTACATATTGCTCCAGAAGTCAATCATCGATTTAGGAAAGAACCTTCCGGCTTTTACCGTGAGGTTCTCTCTAGGTTAATAAAGGCTAGGGATAAAATAAGAGCTAAGCTTAAGAAAATTGATCCAAAAAGCCCTGAGTATAGGGTTCTTGACGCCCGTCAAAAAGCGATTAAAGTGATTACGAACGCAACGTATGGTTATGCTGGTTGGATCGGTGCAAGATGGTATATAAAGCCTGTGGCGGAAGCAGTAACGGCATGGGGAAGACATACTATTAGGAACGCTATTGAATTAGCTAAGAAAATTGGGTTAGAGGTCATTTATGGTGACACAGATAGTCTTTTTATAAGACATGATGTTGAAAAAATCGAAGAGCTCTCAAAAATAATTGAAGAGCATCTTGGATTGGAGATTAAACCCGACAAAATATATTCACGCGTGCTTTTCACGGAGGCTAAGAAACGATATTGCGGTCTCCTGCCGGATGGAAGGCTAGACATGGTTGGACTGGAGGTTGTTAGAGGAGACTGGGCTAATGTTGCTAAAAACGTGCAGGAACGCGTTTTAGAAATAGTCTTGAAGAAGCGCTCAGCAAGGAAGGCTGCGGAATTTGTACGCAACTTTATCAGGGATTTGCGGAAAAGAAAGGTTCCCTATAGAGATTTAGTAATATGGAAGACTCTTACAAAGCCGCCAGAAGAATATGAAGCGAGGGCTCCGCATGTGGAGGCTGCGAAAATTCTTCAGAAGGAGGGCTGGGCTCTTACTGTAGGTGATAAGATTGGATATGTGATCACATTGGGTTCGGGGAGACTTCATGAACGTGCGAAACCTTATGTGCTAGCTTCATATGATGAGGTTGATATTGAATATTATGTAACAAAGCAGGTTATTCCAGCAGCTCTAAGAATACTCTCAATGTTTGGTATCAATGAAAAAGATTTATTGCCACCTAAATCTGGTAAGCCTCAAACTTTATTCGATTTCTTTGGAAAAAGTAAATAATAAAAAGGACATTTTTATTCGACTAGCTAAGTATGTCATTAAATGTTAGCAATCGTATGTTTAATGGTTGCTTTACAACATCGGATATTCGGGCTGCAATAAGGTACTTAATGTTTTTCTCGCTTGCTATATCAACAATCCTCTGGGTTATTATTCCATCAAATACTACAGTGTTCACGTCCTCAAACTCTTTTAACTTATTAGCTAACTCGCTTACTGGAAGTCTTCCAATCTGCTCCATTTTCTCATTAAATAATATCGCCTCTAACGTGCCTCTAAGATCCTTTGCAGCTTCAACAACTTCTTTTGGAACTAAAACTCTTCTGCGTCTTTTCCTTCGTTCCATTAATTCCTTAACTGAAATGCGGTTCTGAAGGGCGGTCTCAATTTCCTTTGCATTTAGATCTTCAACCTCCTTCCCTTTAGGAGCCCTAGCAACGTATTTTATGTTCGCAACCTGCATTAGTTCCTTAAGTATTAAGTCGCCGCCATGATCGCCGTCCAGAAAAGCCGTCGCTTCTTTTTCCCTAGTTAACTTTATCACAGTTTCCGGTATTTTTATGCCCTCAAGCGCTATGACATTATAGATGCCATGTTTCACAAGATTTATAACGTCAGCTCTTCCTTCAACAATTATTATCTCCTTGGCTGAGTCAACTTCGGGTCCTGCTGGAAGCTTTTCCGGACCATACTCCTTAATTTTAGCAGATTTCAATATTTCAGAAACTTCTCGAAAAACTTCCTCAGTTTCAGATGTAGCTTCAAGACTCCATTTATGTAGAATCTCTTTAGCCCTCTCAATTATAGCCCTCCTTTTAGCCGCCCTTACATCCTCAATCTTCTCCAATTTCACACGAGCTGAACAGGGCCCCACTCTGTCTATGCTTTCAATGCTTGCGGCAATTATGGCTGTTGAAACTTTATCAAGACTTGTTGGAACAACTATTCTTCCAGTGGTTTTGCCATTTTTTTGGGAGGTTATTTCAACTTCTATCCTTCCAACTCTTCCAGACTTTTGAAGCTCCCTTAAATCTAATTCCGAACCGAATAGTCCCTCTGTTTGTCCAAAGACTGCGCCCACGACATCCGGTTTCTCAACTAGCCCATTAACTTCAAACCTTGCTCGAATAACATATTTAACTGCAAGCGACTGCGAATTCATATTTCACCACCATAAAACATATGACTGATTTTAAGATATTTTTGGTGCTTCACCACTTTTAAATCGTTAACTCCTAATAAAGGAATATCACTATCATATTCTTAACTTTTGCTACTGCAGCTAAGTCAAATTAATAAAATGTTAAAGCATCCAGTATGGAAAAATAATCTTTCCTCTAACTTTTTTCTCAAGCGTCTCAATATAAGACCCTAGTCCCTCTATATCCTTTAAATCATTTCCTACTAGGCTTAGCAGTTCTTTCCAGAATGTTAAGTTCACTTTAATTTTCATTTTTTCAAGGTTTTTAACTAAACGTTCAGTCATCTCCTTGCCCCGTCGGTCAAAATCCATAAGTAATATGACCTCCTTTTTCCTATTTTCCCCTATTTTATCGATGAA
This sequence comes from uncultured Candidatus Bathyarchaeia archaeon, assembly GCA_964398235.1. Lineage (GTDB taxonomy): Archaea > Thermoproteota > Bathyarchaeia > Bathyarchaeales > DTEX01 > DTEX01. The sequence goes on from CAYNMB010000031.1 coordinate 8,792, forward strand.
GCTAACAATGTTTTCTCCGCAAGATTTAATGGTGAAAATTTCGCCTTTAACGCCGATTTTTCTGAGAGTCTTAGCGTCTCTCCTTCCTTCAACAATCAGGAGAGAATCTCCAGAAGCTTCATTTCTTAAATTTTCAAGCAATAGAGTTATTTTTTCAAATTTTCTTTCAAGACTTGACATATCACATCTTTCAATTATGAAGGAAAGCCAAATGCTTTTATATTTTACTATCGCCGACGGCGAAATCTGACAATAACTATTGGTTTATGCTCCATTTTTCTAAGCATGCTCCACGTGACCCCAGTTAACGATGTACCAAATCTCTCAACCATGTCCCAAACAGAGTATCCAGCTCCAGGACCCATAGCTTTATCGGCGATGCTCGCTATTTCTAGCGCTGAGTTCACGTCCATTTTAATGCCCGATAAAGCTATGGGTGTTGCTCTACGTTTAAGCTTCAGAAACCTTCCAATAACATAGGCAGTAAAACCGAGCAAGTTGTGGATTCCTTCAATTGGAGTAGGACGATGCGTGATGTGAAATCCGTCTAAAGAATAGGTCTTATCTGAATCAACAATCATGATTGAAACTTCTTTGCCAAGTTTAATGCTTAAATGTCTTTTGATTTCATCAGCTACATCCTTCGGATTTCTTAAGGGTAAGCTGACATAGGCATAGGGAAGATTACTTCCATCTATTCCGCCCTCTGAACCCCACATAAGAGCATTTAAAAATCCAGCGTATCTTAATGCAACCTCTTTATGAGCGCTTCCCTCCTTTAAAGGATAATTCCTTAATCGCTCTATGTTTTTACTTTTTAAGCGGCAGATTTTTCCAAGAAAATACCCCCATATGATTCTCATCCACACACGGGCAAGAAACTTTGCAAGTAAACTTGGCTTGATTTTCTTCTCATCTATGATAAGTCCTTTAGCTACTGATATGGCTTTTTCTGAAACAACAATAATGTCGCCATCAGCAACCTTGCCTTTAACAGCCTCAGCTATTTTTTCTAAGTAATTGTCGCCCGGCATCCAATATTCAGTCTTAATTGTTCTAACCTTAAACATCCGTCTAAATCTATTCACTTTCCTCATTCCCTGTTACTTTAAAATTACCTCCAAAGAATATTTTTATTGAACTCTATGATTCTTATTTAAAGCATAGAACTTATAGATTTCATAACATAATTATTATCATTGATTGAAGTGTTCAACTTCAGTTCTGGTAAATAGTGATGTCTCAATTAAATGGCGAAGATCTGGAAAAAATAGTTGAGTTATGCTTGAAAGCCGCTTTTCCCAATGATATAGTAGCTCTTATGCTTTATGGTCCTTATGCCTATGGTTACGCCAAGGAAGAAACAGCGATCAATATACTATTGATTACCAACTCCGACAAAGCGTCTTTAAAACATCAAGTTAAACGCTTAGACTCTAAGAAAATACGTATTTTAGTTGTTGATAAAGGAACATTCGAAAAAGATGTGGAAAATGAGTTGGTTGGTGGAATACTCGCCGACACAATGTTGACTCCCTACAAACCTTTAATAAATGATAAATATCTGTGGAGTCAGGAAGTAAAATTTAAAAAGAGAATAATTGAGGAAACATTGAATAACCTAATTTTAAGTTTTCCAAATATGTCAAAAAACTTTATAATAAAACCAAAGTACTTCATGTTTGAAGCAATAGCGCGTAGAGTAGCACTTTTTCCACCAGTAGTTTACAGGTTTTTGAATACTGGAAGAAAAGGTCTTAAAGAAAAAAATTACTTTTTGATGATGAATGGATTTAAAGCCGCCATAGAGGAGCTTGCTAAAGAAGGCAAAATCCACGTTTTGAATGATTCTGTCAAAATAAGTGAGGAATATGCCTTAAAGATACGGAAAAAACCTAGGATTCATTTAAAAACTCTGCTGGAGGATGTTCGCAGAAGCATCATCCGATACGTCTTAAATATTTTTCCAAACTTTATATCCTCACTTCTGGAAGAATATAGAATTTACAAAGAATTTTTGGCAGAAAAAAGGTCAAATAAAACGTTCTTCAGCCTTGAAAACCCGAAAAAATATATTTTTATACCAACATCCTCCGGAATGGTTTCTTTCTCGGATAAAATTACTATTGAAGATTTCATTAGAAAAAGGCTGTCTGAAAAATATGTCTTAAAACATAGAATCAGGAAATTGGGTGGAGTTCTTAATACTACTTATCTGCTAGATTTCTTGAAAAGTAAGGGCGCTGAAAAATTTGTTGTTAAAATATTTAAAGACTGGTATGGATGGAAGTGGTTTCCAATAGCACTCTGGGCCCTAGGTACTAGGGGTTTTGCAGTAATGGGGAAAAGTAGGCTGGAAAAAGAATATACGATAAATATGCTTCTCTCAAGCCATGGAATTAATGTTCCAAAAATAATCTATGTAAGTCCCGAAGAGAAAATAATCTTCCGGGAATACGTGAAAGGAAACAGCATATCTAACGTGATCCGAAAAATATGCAAAACCGAGAACAAAAAGAAAGTGGAGAATCTGCTCAAAGTTATCAGGGAAGTTGGACGTGAAGTTGCGGCAATTCATAAACTTAATGTGGCTCTAGGCGATTGCAAGCCGGAAAACATGGTAATAACCCCTGATGGAAGAATCTTCTTTCTAGATCTTGAGCAAGCTGAGGAAGGTGGCGACAAATCTTGGGATATAGCTGAATTTATATTCTATTCAAGTTATCACGCTCTATTTTCACCAACTAAAAAAATTGAAGCCATCACAAAAGAATTTATACTTGGCTATCTGGAAGCCGGTGGAGAAATTAAGATCGCTAGGAAAGCCTTATCCCCACGATACTTAAAAGTTTTCAGCTTTTTCACACCACCACACCTGCTGTTTACAGTAATTAATACCTGTAGAAAAGTTCTGAAAACTGAAGTTAAGACTTAATAAAAATTGATGAATAAGTTTACTTGAGGGACCATTTTGGAAACAAATATAACCTTTTATGGTGGAGTAAGCGAGGTCGGCGGAAACAAGATTCTTCTGGAAGATGGTGACACAAGAATTTTATTCGATTTTGGTGCATCGTTCTCTTTAAGAAATCAATTTTACTCCGATCCTTTCCTATCGCCTAAAAGTGGAGTTGATCTCCTCAAGCTTAATATACTACCGGATCTAAGGGGACTGTATGTCTTTGACCAAACAGCTCCGGAAATAGACGCCGTATTTCTTTCCCATTCACATATGGATCATTCAGCCCACATATCATTCCTGAAAAGAGAGATACCGGTTTATTGTGGAGAAACAACAGCAGCGATACTTCAAGCTTTAAGCGAAATGCGTGCTACAAATATTGAATTTAATCTTAAGGGAATAAAATTTAGAACTTTCCGTACTGGAGATAAAATTAAGATTGGCTCAGTGGAGGTTAAACCGATTCATGTTGATCATTCGGTTCCAGGCTCCTATGGCTTCATAATATATACGTCCTCAGGCACCATTATTTATACTGGGGACTTTAGGCGACATGGTCTAAGACCCGCCCTGACGGAAGACTTTCTGGCAGCTTCGGCTAATGAGGAGCCTAGTGCTGTAATCTGTGAAAGCACTAATATGACCCAGGTTGAATTTTCTTCCGAAAACGAGATTATGTCGAAACTTGATCATGTGGTTAGTAATACCCCGAAATTAGTTTTGGCGGAATTTGCCTACGCGGATATTGATAGACTAAATTCCTTCTATAATGTTGCTGCAAAAAATAGCAGGCGGCTTGTAGTCTCATTTAGGCAGGCTTATCTTATTCATAAATTGAGGAATGATCCTCATTTAAAGATACCCGATATTGAAAGCGGAGAAATTCTGATTTTTCAAAAAGAGAAAAAGAGGTATTTCCGATGGGAGCGGGAGATAATGAAGGTTGGAGAAACCATAAGTTCTTCAGAGATCTCTAAAAAACAGGATGAAATAATATTGTCTATGCCTTTTTCAGATTTAGATTGGTTGATTGACATAAATCCGCTTCCAGGGAGCTGCTATATTCTATCCATGTCTGAACCATTTAATGAGGAGATGGAAATAGATTTTGAAAGGCTAATAAAGTGGCTTGAATATCATGGTCTGCCACAGTATCATATCCACGTATCCGGGCATATAACACCATTGCACCTGAGAGAATTTTTGAAGCTAATCGGACCGAAAAGAATTTTTCCGATCCATGGGGAACATCCAAAACTATTCAGAGGCTTTATGAAAGATATAGGTGAAGTAATTATACCGGAAAAAGGAAAAACATACAAGATATAAGATAAGCGCCTATTTTTTGGTTAACGGTTCTCCTATAGTCGATCTGAATTATAGCTTATCTTTCTTTAGAGGAAAGTTTTAAGTAATTCTTAATCATTCTTCTTTTTGAGTGGTGCTAATCATGGTTAATAAAGAAGAGATGTTAGGTAGGATTAGAGACGCTATCGTTAACTTGGACATAGACAACATTGGAAGACTATGTGAAGAAGCCGTTAAGGCTGGTGTACCCGCCTACGAGGTTGTTATGAATGGTATGGCGAAGGGTATGGAAATAGTTGGGGAAAAATATGAGCGTAACGAGTATTTCTTAGCCGAGCTGATCATGGCTGGCGAAACTATGAAGGAAGGTATGAAAGTTCTAGAACCCTACTTGAAGGCTGGAGAGCTAAAGAAAATTGGGAAAGTTGTTATTGGAACGGTTCGAGGAGACCTCCATGATATCGGCAAAAATATTGTTGCAACTCTTTTAAGCGCGGCTGGCTTTGAAGTAGTAGATTTAGGCGTAGATGTCTCGCCGGAAAAATTTGTTGAAGCAGTTAAGGAAAATAATCCCGACATAGTTGGAATGTCAGCTCTATTGACAACAACTATGGTTGAAATGGAGGAGGTTATTAAAGCGCTTAAAGAATCTGGGTTAAGAGACAAAGTTAAGGTGATTATTGGAGGAGCTCCAATAACTGAAGAGTTTGCAAAGAAAATAGGCGCCGACGCCGCTGCAAAGGATGCTGTAGAAGGAGTAAATATATGTAAATCATGGGTTGCAAGAAAGTAGATGGAGATCCCTTTTGGGAAGAAGCCAAATGACTCCGCGTGAAAGAATAAAAACAATACTTAAGCACCGTGAAGCTGATCGTGTTCCAATACATGATAGCCCTTGGTCGGCCACCATTGACCGCTGGCGAGCCGAAGGATTGCCCTCTGGCGTTTCACCTGCCGATTATTTTGGCTACGAAATCGCTATCTTTAATGCTGATACAAGTCCCCGTTTTCCCACGGAAGTTCTCCATATGGATGACGAATATATCATAGAGAGAACTCCTTATGGAGGCATAAGGAAAAACCATAGAGACTATTCCACAACACCTCTGATAATTGATTATCCATGTAAAACTAGGAAGGATTGGGAGAGAATCAAACCGAGATTAAAGGCTGATGACTATAGAGTTAATTGGGTTTCTGGACTGCAATCTTTCCATCGCCAATACACTATGGGGCGCTTTATAATGTATGGCGCGGCGGTCGGATATGACAAAATACAGAATTATGTTGCTTCTGAAAGGCTACTTAAAGCCATTATTAGGGAGCCAGATTGGGTTATTGACATGTATTGGACCGATGCGAAGCTGGTAATGGAAATGTGTGAGCGCATGATGAGAGGCGGCTTCAAATTTGACGGCGCCTTCCTGTACTGCGACCTAGGCTATAGAAACGGCCTCTTTTTCTCACCCAAACATTTTGAGGAGCAACTGCATCCAGTTTTCAAGGAATTGTGCCGCTTCTTCCACAGCCATAACATGTATGTTTTCCTACATAGCTGCGGTAGAGTGAAGGATCTAATCCCATATTTCATTGAAGAGGGTATAGACTGTCTCCAACCGCTTGAGGTTAAAGCAGGAATGGACTTGATAGAGTTGAAAGAAAAATATGGTGACAAAATCACTTTCATGGGCGGTATAGATGTAAGGCTAATGGCTCTAGATAACCCAAAGCCGATAGAGGAGGAAATAAAAAGAAAGATTACTGTTGCCAAAGAGGGCGGCGGATATATCTATCATTCTGATCACTCAGTTCCAAAAAACGTTAGCTTCCAAAACTATAAAAGAGTCATAAAACTCGTCAAAAAATACGGGAAATATAACTAATAATTTTTGCCACAATATTTTTTAAGCAGTTTTTAAGGCTAAATTTGACCTAATGAAAGTCCGTCTCCTCTTATATCGGTGAAAGCCGCCTTTATGCCATTTGAATAAAGTTTTGCCGCCGCAGCCACGCCCATTTCCCCCGGATACTTCTGTCTTTCCACTCTATATCCGGAAATCCTAAAAGCATCATAGCCTTCCTCAATTCGTATCTGATTTGTTCCAACATTCCAAACGAATCTAGGATGTTCAAGCGCTTCCTGCGGATTCATCCCAAATTTATATATGTTCTCGAATATTTGTGCATGAAGCTGGGGTCTATAGTGGCCTCCAGAGAGACCCATTGCAAGAATTCCATCCTCTTCTTTAACAATTAAAGCTGAAAGTGTGTGGAATGGTTTCTTTCTTGGTTTTAGGGAGTTTGGATGCTTCTCGGTTAAAATGAATGAGGAAGCTCTGCAGTTCAAGGTTATGCCGAATTTTGGCTCTGTTATCCTAGATCCAAAATGATGGAAGAGGGACTGAATTCCGGAGACGATTTTCCCTCGGAGTCTATTACTGAGTAATAGGTGGTGTCTCCTTCTCTCCCCTTTGCTATGCTCGTGAATTCTTCTTCGATTAATTTCTTGATGAATTCTTCCTTAAGGAGCTTTTTCGGAGCTACTCTCATGTCTCTAGGATCACCCATCAATGCGTCTCTTACAGCATAGGCTTTCTTGTAAAAGGTGAGGTGTCTTCTTATTCTCTCTCTGCTTAAGTGATTATATTTGCTCCCTTTATCTAGATCAAGCATTTTTATCAGCTGTAGCGTCGTTATGCCCTGCGTGTTTGGAGGCATTTCATAAACGACTATTCCATTTTCTAACTTTATTGATAAAGGTTCGTCGAACTCTGCTCTATATTCCTTTAAATCTTCTAGGGAGAAAACTCCCCCTAGGTTTCTAACATACTCTACTATGGAACTAGCTATCTCTCCCTCATAGAATTCTCTAGGATCATCAGCTATTAGCTTTAAAGCCTCTATTGCCCCTCTAAAATTGAAAATATCTCCAGCGCTGTAGGCTTCTGAAGCATAGAAATACGTATTTTTTGAACCTTCATCCTCCATTAAATATTCTCTATATGAATTAAGCGCTCTTACAGTAGAGTAGGAAAGTGGAAAACCGTTCTTAAGACTTTCAATAACGAGATTCAAGATTTTCTTCCACTCAATGCTTCCATATTTCTCCCAAAGAATTCTCAAACCGTCAACCATTCCAGGTATAACTGCGGAAAAAGGGCCGAAATTTGGCATTTGCTCATATCCAACCGTCTTCATTAATTGTATGGATAGTGCTTTTGGAGCGTATCCGGAGCCATTAACAAACGTTACTTCGGCCATTAGTGTTCATTGTGAGGGCGAAATAATCTCCTCCAAGTCCGCCGAGATGGGGATGAGTAATAGATAATGCGAAGGATGCCGCAATTGATGCATCAACACATTTCCTCCCATTTCAAGAACCTTAACTCCTAGGGTGGTTGCGAGTGGAGGTTCGGAAGCCACTACTCCTTTTCTAGTGTAAAATGGATGTTTAAACATATTCTTCATCCCAAATAATATCATTTATTGATTAAAATATTGAAGGGGGCGTCAATAATTATTTTTGCTCATAATGTGCTGATTATCAAAACCAGGATCTTCAAAAGCCTCTTTAACCATTAGGCATTACTACTGTTATTTCACTTCATTTTTGTTTAGTAGATATATCTTCCATACTTTTTGCCAATTTTAAGCATGGTTAGATAGTT
>CAYNMB010000032.1:0-1695 GCA_964398235.1 uncultured Candidatus Bathyarchaeia archaeon
ATACATTGATAAAGTTGTGGAGATAAGCGCTATAGAGGCCGTAAATACTTCGAGGAAGCTTGCCAAGAAGGAGGGGCTTCTTGTGGGTCCATCGACAGGAGCCATGGTTGCAACAGCTGTAAAAATCGCCAAAACACTCGAACCTAAATCGAAAGTCGTTACAATAGCGGCTGACAGCATATTTCGTTACAACCTATGGTCCAATTAGTTAAACCAAGTTATTCATATCATAAATGTAAATTTGGAAGTTTGGAAGCAAGTCTTCCAATCTTCTTTTTATGTTAGATTCAAATTTTTGGCAGATGCCCTAAAAAATAGGGCAGTAAAATATTAGATGCGGAATTTTGAGTAGTTTTCAATGAAAATTTCATAGGCATCCTCGGGAAAACTTAGCAGATCACCTGTATTTTTCATATACTTTAATATTAGAGAGAATGATTCCTCCACCTTCTCTTTTTCATCGAAAGCAAGATTTCTTAACTCTTGCTTATCATTCACCACATCATAGAGTTCAAAGTAAATTTCATCTTTGAACGTATCAACGATGAGCTTGTAGTTTCCTTTAACTACGCATCTTTGGAAATTGCCTCTCGCTCCATTTCCATCGAATTGGATAAAAATGGCTTCTCGATCAATTGATTCCCCCTCTATCAAGGGTCTTAGAGAGACGCCGGAAAGATCTGATGGCACACTGATTCCCAGGTAGTCTAATATTGTGGGAAAGACATCTATGTGGCTGACAAGAGCATTTATCGATTTCTTTACTGCTTTCTCGCCTTTTGGAAGCTTAATGTAGAAGGGTATATGTGTCGCTTCCTCGTACATGCACATCTTCTGCCATAAACAGTGGGAGCCGAGCATTTCGCCATGATCCGCTGTAAAAATTATCAGTGTATCCTCATACAATCCCTCCCTCTTCAGCTCAGAAATGATTTGACCCACACAATAGTCTAGGAGAGCAACATAACCTAAATAAACAGACCATATTTTCCTCCAATCTTCCCTAGTATATTTTGACCCTAAGAAGCCAGGCAGATTGTAGAGCTGGAGAGGCGATTGCCCTTCACTCCATCTACCCACATTCTCCGGAAGCTCAACATCCTTTACCAGAGAATAGTATGGTTCAGGTATATGGAAGGGCGGATGCACTGCCTGAAAGTTCACGCACAGAAATAATGGTTTAGTTTTATCCCTATTTCTTATCGCATTAAGCGAATTACTTAGAATCCATCCATCAGAAAAATATTTAAAACCTTCTTTGTAGGGCGCCGTATAGGGAATGGAGTATCGCTTTCTTCTCGTTATTTTCCCAAACGCCATCTCCGGGCAGTAGCTTTTGAATTCTTCTCCTCCAGGAGCCTTTTTCCCATTAGCTTTAAGGAATTTTCGGTAATCTCTCATCGTAATCCATTTAACTTTAGTATTTGGCGATCTATCGATATGCTCCTCTGTTATAAAGTGCTGTTTTCCCACGTTCCAGCAATCCCACTCATCTTCAAGCGTTAAATAGAGGTTAGCTATGCCTTTCCTCACTTCGCCATATTTTCTCTCTAACGGTTCCCAAGGATTTATTATGCATCCAGTTTCGTTTGGATATTTACCTGTGAAGAGGGAGCCACGCGTCGGAACACATAGGGGGCATGTACAGTATGCTCTTTCAAAAACTATGCTTTCTTTTCTAAGGGCGTTTAGATT
>CAYNMB010000032.1:1795-7641 GCA_964398235.1 uncultured Candidatus Bathyarchaeia archaeon
GAACTTAGTTCTACAAATCTGTTCCATAATGTTTAATATTTTCTTCAAGTATCTTTCTTTAATTCCCTTAAAATAAAGAATGAGAAGCTATCTCTAGTGATAAAAACTCGTTTCGCATCCGCCCTGAAACACAGGGGGATTCTGTTAGACAAGACTATTGCAACTGATTTTTCGATAAAACTTAATTTTTAGGGGGATAGGAGGGTTCACATTGAGAAGACATAAAAGATGCTATTTGAGGATAATGGCTGACATCTTACTGGTGTTAGCTACAAGAAGGAAAACGAAGAAAACGCATATAATGTATGGAGCTAACCTAAATTATACGCTTTTAAATCGATATTTAAATGATGCGTTAAACGCTAACCTAATTAGAAGGGGCTATGAGGGTTACTATGAAATCACCGATAAAGGAAAGATCTTCCTAGACGCATATCAATCCTATGTCAAAGAGAAAGAAGAGATTGAAGAAAAAATTATGAAAATAAAAAGCAAAGAAAGCAGGCTACAACACTTACTTTCCACTTCTAAAGAAAATAATTCTTTAAAAAACAGAATTTCCGATGTTTAGGAGACTTCTCGATAATGATCAGAAACGCTCTAAATATGGCGTGTTATGGAACAATATTGCTTATTTTACTCTTTCTTTCAAGCGGCATAATGTTTTTAACCATAGCTTCAGCGGTTAGCGGTGAGGAAATAGATTGGATCACCCGATCTGAAGAAGCAATTTCATCAACCTTCAGAGAAATCTTAAAAGCTGAAGAATTCGGAGCAAACACCTCTAATCTTATTCAAGAATTGAATAAAGCATTGAAAGTTTTGCCTGAAATCAAAGCGGATTTTATAGGAGGCAATCATGAGGAAGCTGCCAGACTCACATACATTTTGATAAATGTTACGGACAATATTAAGACTGAAGCATCCGTCCTAGGAAATTCGGCTAGGGCATATAATTATAGTATAATTGCTTATTCTTTGATAACGTTGGTGGCTGGAGTCCCCTCTTTTATTTTGGCTATGCTCGCCATTTGGCGGTGGTTTAACAATCGTTATGAAAATAAAAATAGAGGGCAAGAGACAATTGATGGATTAACCATCAAGGATTATAGAAAACTCTTTTTTATAATAGGTTTGCTAGGCAGTCTATTGCTCGCCTCTCCTGCAATATCCTTCGCTCTTCCTCAAAGAGCTAAAGAGAGATTCTCAGAAATCTACATATTAGGATCAAATCGAATGGCTGAAAATTATCCCTTTAATATTGAATCTAACGAAGCCTACAACATTGTCTTAGGCATCGGCAATCACATGGGAACTTCATCCTATTACGCTATACACGTTAAGATTCGGGGCGAGGGTGAGAAACTGCCCAACATTTTGGAGAAAAACCCTAGCCCACTGGCAACCGTGTATGAGTATCGCGTTTTCGTAGCTAACAACAAAATATTTGAGAAATCCTTAAGCTTTCTTTTCAATTTTCAGCTAAATGGAGAAAACTGCACCATAAAAAGTCTAAGAATTGATGGAACAACATATGATGTCAACAAAATTGTTCGATGGAACCCTGAAAAGAACGGATTTTTAATTAATATCTTATTCGAACTTTGGATTTATGATGCGGAAAATGAGGTTTTCCGTTTCCATAATCGCTTTGTGGGAATATGGCTTAACATGACAGATAACATGTAACTTTTTTCAGGAGTTATGAATAATGAATAATTTGAGCAGTATTTTAGTGATAATTGCAACCCTAAATGAAGAAGAGGGGATCGGCCCCACGATAGCTGAGATCCAACGGTCAATATATAATCCACGCATCCTAGTTGTGGATGGAAGAAGCATTGACAAAACCGTTGAAATAGCTAAAGACATGGGAGCTGAAGTAATAATCCAGAAAGGTAAGGGAAAGGGCGATGCAATTTCCCAAGCAATTCGACACGTAGATTTAAATAGCGTAGACTACGTGACGTTTATTGACGGCGATTACACTTATCCAGCATCATCCTTACCTGAAATGATAAAAATTTTAGAGAGCGATCTAAAGATAGGCATGGTGTGCGGAAACAGATTTACTCGTGATTTAAATTTAGGTGAACATCACAAACTATTATTCCTCGGCAATAGGGCGATAGCCTTTATGCATAGACTGCTAAATAATGTAAAGCTGCGTGATCCTTTAACGGGATTAAGGACTGTGAGAGCCGAGGTCTTAAAGAATTGGAAACCTAAATCGAAGGGATTTGATATAGAAGTTGAATTAAACAAGTGGGTGAAACGGAAAGGCTATTCTATAGCCGAGATCCCGATAAAATATAGAAAGAGGCTCGGCGAAAAAAAACTTAAACTGAGGCATGCCTTAACAATACTCAGAAGAATCCTAGGAGAAATTTTTTCCTGATAATCTTTCCACGTTAGTTTTTAATGGAGACATTGTATTGAGCAACAATATTTCTGTGGTGGTTTCCACTTATTCAAAAGAGAGATTAGAGTACCTCACAGATTGCATAGCTTCGCTTAAAGAACAAACATTAAAACCAGCTGAAATAATCCTAGTGCTCGATCCGAAACCAGATCTTGTAGAATTTTATAAAGCAAAATTAACTGATGTGAGAATAGCGGTTAGTCAAGAACCGGGTTTATCGAATGCAAGAAATGTCGGCGTGAAAAACTCGGGAGGAGAAGTCGTAGCCTTTATTGATGACGATGCCTTCGCTGATAAGAATTGGCTGAGAAATCTCGCAAAAAATTATGAGGAACGGGAGATCATAGGAGTTGGGGGGCAAATCACACCCCTATGGGATAAAACTCATAAATGGTTTCCAGATGAATTAAATTGGATTCTCGGCTGCACCTATAAGGGACTTCCGGAAAAGAGGGAAAGCATCAGAAATCCTATAGGCTGCAACATGTCTTTCAGAAAAGAAGCTTTTGAGAAGGCAGGATATTTCAGAAGCGATATTGGCAGATTCGGCAAAAAGCTTCTCAGCGGTGAAGAAATGGAGTTCTCATTAAGAGTTCTTGAAAAGATCCCTAATTCAAAGATAATGTACGATCCCTCAGCCATAGTTTACCACAGGGTTGATGTAAAGAAAGCAAATTTACGATATCTTTGCAAAAGGTCATTTTATGAGGGAGTCTCAAAATCTCTGATTACGAGTGTAGCGGGGGGAAATACGAAGATCGCTCTATCCACGGAGAATCAGTATCTAAAGCATCTCTTGAAGGTGGCTATTCCATCAAGGCTTAAGCGAATTTATAGGTTCCAATCCATCTCACAAATCTTTGTTTTAACACTTTCCTCCTTAATGGTTTTTTCAGGCTTTTTAGCCGGCAAGATAATGAATCATAAAGAGAGAAACATATGAAGAAAAATAATGTTCTCGTAATAAACGTTTGTAACCCGCTTAGCATGGGTGGAGCTGCAATAGCGCTGACGCTAGTAGAATATCTTGAAAAGGAATCTCTAAATATAAGGCTTACTTTGATGACGTCTAGAAAACGCGATCAGGAAATTTATCAAGAAAAATACGGTATGCGAAACGCTGAATTCATTTCTCATATATGGTATAGGGAGAAAAATTCGGTGTTTAAAACTTTATTGTATTCGGCTATTCCAGCTCTATTCGTTTTTCTAAGAAGTGTTTTCTCCAAACTTCTGTCTAAAATTGGTTTTTCACCTAGCCATCCATTTGACAAATATAATGCCATTATTGATTTGAATTCTGATGCAATAAATGAGCATTACGGAATAATTTTTCCCCTCTTCACGCTTTTCAATTTATTCATAGCTTCGCTTTCAGGTAAACCGGTGATAGTTTCTCCATGCACTATAGGAGAATTCAAAAAACCCTTCATGAGAACTATAGCGAGGTTTGTTTTAAACAGAGTGGATATTATAATGGTTAGAGAGGAAATTAGTCGAAGAAATTTGGAGAATCTGGGAGTTTCAAAGCCTAAAATTGTTTTAGGTGCGGATCTAGCCTTCCTGTTTAAACCATGTCAAATCAGAAATGAATCAGTTGCAGGAATCGACTTGACGAAAATTGAGAGGCCTATTGTCGGCTTTGCTCTAAGCCAAGAAATCCATAAATATGCTTTCATAGGGGATGCGGAAACCCTAGAGGAAAAATATGACAAGTATGTAAGACTGATGAGTGAAACCGTGGATTTTGTGATTGAGAAACTTGGCGCTTCCATTGTTTTGATACCTCACTCACTTAGCGAGGCGGGAAACCTCAAACATAAGCTTTTAGATGATAGGATAGCATGCCGAAACACGTATGAGAAAGTGAAAAACAAGCATAAAGTGCAGTTAATAGAGGGACATTATAGTCCCGGCGAAATCAAAGCTCTAATTGGAAAATGCGATTTACTCATAGGATGCAGAATGCATTCAACCATAGCTTCAACAAGCTTGTTTGTGCCCACTGTAGCCTTAGCCTATGGAGAGAAGTTTGAGGGCATCATCGGCAATTTAATGGGGCAAAAAGATCGCATTATTAAGGTGGACTCGAACTATGAAATTCTTTCTGAACGCTTAAAGTCAAAAATAGTTGATACATGGGAAAAACAATGTTTTGTTAGAAAAGATCTTGAAGAAAAATTTGAGAATGTTCGAGGAATTGTTTATTCCGCTTTGTCTTTAATGAAGGAGGCAATAGAAAGCGAAATAACACAAAAAGAAGATCCATCAACAATTTTGGAGGACGAATAAGTTGTATGGGAACGAGGAAATTGAAAACCTTAATTATGGCGGAAAAACATCCAGCATGAAATCTCCCGCTTATCTTTCCTTCGTCATTAAAAATGGGCTTTGTACTGGATGTGGAACATGCGCCGGAGTCTGCCCAGCTAATGCGATAAACATGAAAAAAGATGAGAAACGAGCTATTTATTTGCCTCAAATAGATTATCAGAAATGCATTAACTGCGGTCTCTGCGCTAAATCTTGTCCCGGATATGAAGTTGACTTCAAAAAATTGAATTTAGAGATATTTGGAAAAAGCCCGCCGCCGAATGTCGAGGGGCAATTATTAGGCAATTACCTGAGGTGTTACGTAGGGTATTCAACGGACAAGGAGGTGCGGTATAGTTCTGCATCTGGAGGTTTAGTTACGCAGCTACTACTCTTCATGCTAGATGAGGGAATAATAGATGGGGCGCTAGTAACAAGAATGAAGAGTAGTAATCCCCTAGAAACCGAGTCTCTGATAGTTAGAACTAGGGAGGAAATAATTGACGCCTCGGGATCAAAGTATTGTCCAGTTTCTGCAAACGCCGCTCTAAAATATATTCTCCACAATGAGGGAAAATATGCGGTTGTAGGTTTACCATGCCACATTCAGGGGATAAGAAAAGCCGAGCAAGCCATTAGTAGACTGAGGAAGAGAATAGTCCTTCACATGGGAATCTTCTGCTCCCACACCGACACATTCTTGGAAACCGAGTATCTTTTACATCGCTTTAAAATCAAAAACAGCGATGTCAGCAAGATAGCGTATCGAGGTAAAGGATGGCCCGGCATGCTAACAATCAAGTCTAAAACAGGGAAAGAGGTTAACGTCCCCTTTAACAGCTGGATTAAAGCCCACGCATACTGCATGTTTACGCCCAGCCGCTGCCTACTCTGTTGCGATCACTCCGCAGAATTATCGGATTTATCCTTCGCTGACGCTTGGCTACCGGAATTTGAGGAAGATAAGATAGGCACTTCATTAATCGTTTCAAGAACAGAAGTTGGCGAAGAAATTTTACAGAAAGCAGTAGCCAGCAAAAAGATTGAAATAAGAGAAATAGATTGGCTGAAGATAGCCCAATCGCAAAAAATGATGCGCTTCAAAAAGAAT
>CAYNMB010000032.1:7741-16687 GCA_964398235.1 uncultured Candidatus Bathyarchaeia archaeon
AATAGATTGGCTGAAGATAGCCCAATCGCAAAAAATGATGCGCTTCAAAAAGAATGGTTTAGCTGTACGTTTCCTATTTTTTAAAGCTATGGGCAGGAAGATTCCCACTTATAATAGAAAGCTGTTGAAGCCTAGCCTAATAGATTATCCTCGATCCGGAATAATCTTTGTTAATAGATATATTGCATCAAAACGTTCTCTCTGGAGATTTCTTGAATTGTTCATTAATTTGCAAGCTCCATTAGAAAAAATGTATAGCAGGGTTTTAGGTAATGCTAAGTCTAAAAAGCCTAGGGAGAAATAGGCAATCTGAAATAAGGAGATTTAGTTTTGGTTAAGTTTCATATAATGCATGTAGGCACCATGAATAATAAGGGAACGCAGGCTCTTCTGATAAGCGACGTTTCCCTGCTCAAAAAATTCTATGGAGATTCCTCAATCTCTGTTTCTACAACCGATGTTGAAGGAGTAAAGAGTTTAAGGCTACCTCTAGAAGTCATAGTGCCCACAATAGCCGACATTCCATTCAAGAAGGCTGATGCGCTAGGTAGGAGATTCAGAATCGGACGAGACAGATTGGGATATAAGCTCCTAATAATCGCCGGATTAATGTTCATGTTTATTCAAGTGATGCTTTCGCTAATATCCGCATCCCTCATTAAGCTGGGGTTAAAGCCAATCTATCGAAGTGAAGTTCTCAAACGGATTAAAGAATGCGACCTAGCGATCTCCTGTAGCGACGAGAATTTTAAGGAATCAGCATCCTTGTTACCAAAAAGCTTTTATTGGATTGCAACATGGTGGTCCATACTTTTCGAAAGAACCCTCGAAATACTGATAGCTAAATTTTTCGGCAAACCAGTAATTATGTTTCCGAATTCTATAGGACCCTTTAAAACCCGTGTGGGACTCACATTATCGCGGCTTGCATTAAATAGATGCGACTGCCTACTGTTGAGAGACATATATTCTTATAGAATCGCCGAATCGCTGGGAATAAAGTCAACCAAGATTCTCACGGCGGATACGGCTCTTCTACTAAAAGAAAAAGCATTAACGCCAAGCAGAGGGGACGCTAACACATTAATCGGAGTTTCCCCCGGAGTTTATAGTCAAAGCTTCCCAAAGGAATATGTGGATAAATACGTTATGGAGCACGCTGCAGCCCTCGACATGATTACTGAAAAATATGGTTCAAACATAATTTTTCTACCGCATTATATTAGCGGCTTCAAATTTGATGATCTAGAAATAAGCAGACTCATCTGGCGAAGCATGAAGAACAAAAGGAATGCAGTCATGATTCAGGCGAATAACGTAAGCGAATTTAAGCTTCTATTGGGAAAACTAGACATGCTAGTCTCCTCTAAAATGCATCCAGCAGTATTAGGCGCATCAAGCTTTGTTCCAACCTTATGTATAGCCTACGATCATAAGCAATGGGGGCTTTATGATCATCTAGATATGAGGGAAATGGTCATAAACATTCAAGAAATAAGTAAAGAAGCGCTCTATTCTAAGATGAGTTCAATCTTGGAGAATAGAGAAGAAATAAAGAAACTTCTACAAAAAAGGGTTCCCATACTGCAGAGAAGGACTGAAGACTCCATTAAAAAGGTTTTAGCTCACTTCACTTCTCCGAAGAAAGGGTGAAAGGAATGTATCATTATTTAAGTGTTCTCAGCCGCTTCTACAGCATCATTAGGCGCGCTTACTGGAGCCGAGAAAAACTGCGGCAACATCAAGAAAGAGAACTAAGGCGGATTATAGACTACTCCTATAGGAATGTTCCATTCTATCATAGGAAATTCAAGGAGATTGGAATAAAACCCAGCGACATAGGGACAATTGAGGATTTAAACAAAATTCCGATAATCGAAAAATCTGAGCTAAGAGAAAATCTTAGCTCCGCAACGTCTAGGGAGTTTAATGTAAGCCGCCTTAAAATGCTGTCAACAAGCGGATCCACGGGGAAACCGCTTCATGTCTTCATTAGCAAAAGGGAGGATCTTCTTAGAAAAGTTAAGCATCTCAGAGCCAACATTAGCTGCGGTCAGAAATTTAGAGATAAATGGGTTGCAATAACCTCTCCATCTCACTTCAGTGAGACCTCAAGCCTCCAGCGGAAGCTAGGCATTTTCTCACCGATTTTTGTGTCGGTTTTCGAGAAAACCGAGAAACAGCTATCAAAAATACGGAGGATTAAGCCTGATGTTTTAGGCGGCTATTCAAGTTCTCTAGCGCTTCTAGCAAAAAAGGTTATGGAAGAAAAATTGGATGCTGTAAAACCGAGAATCATGTTCAGCGGCGCTGAATTAATTGACGATTCCTCCCGCCGCCTAATTGAAAAGGCTTTTAACGCCCCAGTTTACGATCAATACGCAGTTGTAGAGCTTGAGCGAATAGCTTGGCAGTGCCGTGAAAAGGAAAAGTATCACATGGACGCTGACTTCATGATAGTGCAGTTTGTTGATGAAAATGGCGAGGAGGTTTCTGAGGGAGAAAGGGGGCGAATAGTCTGTACAAGCCTATTTAATTATGCGATGCCCTTCATTAGATATGCTGTTGGAGATGTAGGCATACCCTCTAACGATGAGTGCTCTTGTGGAAGAAATCTTCCATTAATGGAGGTTATTGAAGGCAGGAAAGATTCGCTTTTATCTCTTCCAGGCGGCCGCTTTCTTTCGCCAAGAGTAATGACGATAATCATGAGCTCATTTAAATTAAGCGGGTTCGTCGATCAATTTCGTGTAATACAGAAGAGCGAAAAGTTCTTTAAGATTCTCATAAAGAAGAAGGGTAGCTTCGATGAAGAAAACTTCAAGAATAAATTGACAGCTCATATTAGGAGGAATCTTAACCTAAATGAACAGGACATAATCTTCCAAATAGATTTTGTAGATGGTTTTTCCCTAGACAGAAGCGGGAAATTTAAGATCGTCATTTCGGAGCTTGACGGACGGCAATAAACATGAAGGAGAAAAGTCGGAATCTAAAAAGAAGTTTTCACAGAGGAAAGAGAAATGGATTATAAGAAAATTTTTTGTTGGACACTAATCTTTTTAGCGGGAGCCATATGGATTTTCACAGTTGCATTAACCTCAGTACAATCTATTGAACCTAGCGATCTAGGATTAGTAAGTAAGATGCCGCCTTACTTTTGGATAGGCTTAACTCTTCTAGGTTTTCTTTTCTATGCTGGCAGAGAATCTAAAGAATATTTATTTATAGCATTTTTCTTCACGGTTCTCTATCTCTTTGTTGCGCCAGCCATAATCAGGGAACCGGTTTGGCTGAGTAATTCATTTTATCCATTTGCGGAAAGCATGTTGATAAATAATTTTGGTCATTTAATGTATAGATTAAACGCCCCTCTCTTCAGCTATATTAGATGGCCGGTTTTTCTATATTTTTCAAGCGCTTTCACGCTTATCACAAATCTTCCCCACGCCATAATACTGAAATATTTCCCCACTTTCACGATTTTTCTTTTCGGACTCTTAACTTTACTCATATTAAAAGTGAAGCTAGAAACACAATATGCAATCTTTGGCGCAGCATGGCTCTTAAGCAGCTTTTGGCTACGCCAACAATACTTCGGTCCCCAAGGCCTAGCCTACATCTTTTTCCTCATGTTCCTTCTATTGCTTTCGTGGATCTTCTTCAGCAATAAGTCGAGTAAAAGAAGATTTACGGCTCTCCTAATTTTCTTGTTCACTGTGATAGTGATGACCCATGTCTTAACGGCTATAATGTCGCTAATTGCGGTTTTTGCACTTTATCTAACGCAGAAACTCATCACAAAATCTAATTCTCTCTCAATTGAACTTGTCCTTCTTCTACTAACGATTTTCTTCGCTTCAACCCTCTTTGCCTCACAAACCTTCTCCTTCACCGTTAAAAAAGTTTATAGGAGTCTATCCGGGATAGGTGGGCTTTCAATCTATCATGAATCAAAACGCATCATAGGCTCTCCAGCAAATGACCTAAATTATTTATCATCTTGGACCTCAGTCCTATTGAATGTCGCTTTAGCCATGGTTTCCATGCTTTTTCTATTAAAGGATATAGTATCTCGTAAAAAGGAGAAGGATGAAATGGGGATTTTTTATGCAGTCATGCTATGTCTATTCGGCGTTTTCGCGCTCACAATGCAGTATGGAAGTCATGAAGCATATCAGCGTGCCTTTATGTTCGGATTAATACCTCTAACTTACCTTTGCATAAAATTGCTGAAAAACAGGCCTAAAATACTGGTCGCTTTTCTCATGATTCTATTTTTCTTGAATTTTCCAGCCCAATATGGCGCTGATTCTTTTAGATTAGCTAGTGAATCGCAGCTAGCTGGCGCAAAGTTTACAGCTAACTCATTGCCTAAGGGTTCATCCTGCTTCGATGAGCTTTCCCTCTACGTTAGACATTATGGACCGTTAAAGCGCATTAGATTTAAAGCCTTGATAAAGCTGCCGTTCACATCCTTCCCTAAAAAGGAAGAGGTCAATGAGGCGATGAATAAAGTGGAATATATCGTGCTGTCAGATTTGCAGGAGAAGTATTACCTCTATTATCTTGGAGAAAATCCTTTGAATCAAGTGGATTTCAACGGCTTAAATAGAATTTATGATAATGGGAATTTTTCTGTGCTTAAGCATCCATAAAAATAATTTAAGCGGAGAGAATGGAATAGATGTTTTCACATGCCCTGTTTCTAGTCTTTCGATTTTATGGGGATGTGAAGACAGTTAGATTGTCACCATAGATAACCATTGGTTTTTGCACCTTAGTTGCTGAGATCAACCCAAAATCTATTTCGTCAACACCGCCAAAATACGATGTATCTATGCCGTTGATCCCTAGAATCTTCTCGCCATCAATGTAAACTTCCACCAAGCCTTGTGCAACGTCCCTCTTCCAGTGAAGTTCAATACAATACCATTTCCATGCTTTTACGCTTAGCTCCTTCGCGTAGACAGGGCCAACCCATCCTTTTCCATTTCTCGCGTAAACTATCCATTTATCAACGTTACCTTTACGTCTAATGCCTACTCCAGCCAAGGAATTTCCATTAGCCCTAAGACGTATGAAGTAGAATCGGTCACCGTTATCATCTAGAGGCAATCCTTTAGGCACATTAACATACGCCCGCACCCATATTTCATCGACGGCATCTATCTTCTTGTAGCAGTACGCGTTTTCATATCTCTCTTCACCGTCGGAGGCAAATCTACCATGGAATGATCCTTCTTGCGGTCGCCAATCAACAACCCTTACGGTTTCAGATCTAGTTGTATAGATTCCCGTCCATTTGCTGAGATCACCTGATTCAAAGTTATCCTCAAAGATAATTCTTGAAGATCCCTCCTCAGAAGAAGACTGCTCCTCGGAGGATGAAGATCGCTGAACCTCGGCTTGTAGCAATGCTACTGCATAGCCGTTGAGAAGTAAAGGCGTATCAGAGCTAATTGTTCCGTTCTGTACCTGAGGAGCCTCCCAAGATATCGTCTCATCAATCTTCATATAGCTTATTTGTCCTTCAGCCCCCGTTACATACACTTCTCTTGGCTCGTCAACTTTACATATGAGAAGAACATTCAGCTTGTCGCCATGTATCCATGCAAGCGTCCTCACATCTTCAGACGAGCTGTTTGAATATAGAAGCTTGTCTCCAACAGCTAAGTTGTTTCCAATCATTTTCTGCGCATAGTATGGATACCAAGGCTGACCGTTCTCTAAGTTCACCATGCCTATCCCATCTGTTCCAGGGCTTCCAAAGGTGAAGTAGACGCTATAAGTTATGTTTTTGAGTATGAAGGCTCTTATTGAGAGAGCGGTGTATACTGCGCCGAGCATTGTTCGAGTTCTAGGATCGGTGCCATCCTTATAGGCGCAGTTGAGGTTCCCTTCAGACATGATTACTGGAAGCTCAACGCCCCTAGCCTCCTTATAGATTTTAACGGCCTGCTCTGGCGCATATTTGCTTTTCGTCTCAACCAGATATTTGGTTTCAGCGGCCTCCAGCAATTCGCTGTCAGAAACGCTTAGTGAAGATGCGCCATACCTGTGGAAGCTTATGAAGTCTAAAGGTTCACCGTAGCGTATGAAGTAGTCTAAAACCATTTTCTTGTTGGATTCATCGTTGCCGATCATAATGTTTGGATTAACAGCGCGCATGGCTCTTGCCGCAGCATTAAATAGGTCTATGAAATACATGAGTTTCACTGGATCAGGATTCCATCCAAAATAGTGGAATGCCTCATTAACGATTTCATAGTAGCGGACTGGTAAGCCAGCCTCCTTGAAGTGTCTAACCCATTCAGCGCAGTAGGCAGCCCACTGTTCTGGATCGGGAAGAAGGGTTGTTGAATTCACTGACATCCCCTTCGGCAATGTGCTTAAGCCGCTTCCATCAAACTTTGCGAAACCTAAGACTATTAATGGTTCAGCGCCCATTTCAAAGATCTTTTTAACCAAGTCGTCTATTTTTGTCCAATCCCAAACGCCGGATTTAGTGGCCTCATTCCAATAGAGGCATGGTTTTCCAAGTCTATGCTCGAAAAATCGAACCAGCTTGAAGTTGGCTTCTCCTGCAAGTTTTCTTAAAGACGAGTTTGTCCGCCACTCTTCTATGTCACGGCCATCCAGCTGGAATCCTAGGGAATATTTGTTAACGCCTACAATTTTGCTAGGGTCAACTGTCACGTAAACTACCTGAGTTTCCGTCGTGCCGAGGCTTCTAGAGACTGTAGGAGCCATTAGTGGAAGGAGAAGCAATAGGAGTCCTATTTGACGCATCATTCTCCTAACTATTTTAATTTTGTTTCTAATCATTTAGTTTCTCCCCTTTTTCTTCCTCATTTTTGGAATAAATACGATTTTCTTTCTTCTTTTCCCCGTTTATTATTAAAAATCGATTTTTAAAAAAATTGTGCAAAGTTGAAAAGCATAATATAGAAAAAATAGAACAATGTTCTATTACAGTTTTACACATTGTTTATTAACCACCGTCCCGAAATAGAAAGAGAAAAAGTTGGAAGTGTAAAATTAGATTGTATTATGTGAAAAATAATGATGGTAGACGAGTTGCTAGTTCTGTTATAAGCATGCTTATATTAATCATTTCTATCCTAGCTCAATTATCACTTATTGTTAATTCTGTAGTGGCGCCGCCAACAATATTGTCCCTAAAGTGGACGAAAAGTAATCTTGGAAATGGCTTTTGGGAAGGCGGCGTTGTTATAGGCGATATCGTAAAGAGCAATCCTGGAGAAGAGATAGCCTTAGCCACAGATTATAGGGATGGAACTGTATGGGTTTTAGACAGCGAAGGAAGAACCCTATGGACTTATTCTGATAGTGCAATATACGCTTATGCACAGCTATCCCTATACGATGTTGATGGAGATGGAGATCTTGAAGTAGTAGTTCCACTCTTCTATCCCCCAGGCGTCCTAGTTCTACGTAGCGACGGAACTAAATATTGGAGAACACTAATTTCAGGAAGCAGCGGAACAATAATGTCCTCTGTTGCAGCGGCAGATGTTGATGGAGATGGAAAACTCGAAATTTTCGCCGGCTCACAAAATATTCAAGCTGGTTCAGACGAGGTTTTCTCCGGGAGAGTCGTAAAGCTAAGCTATGATGGAAAAATATTGGCTGAAACCTTTACTTGGAGGGCTTGTTCTGGAGGCATATCTATTGGAGACACAGATAATGATGGAGAGCTGGAAGTCTATGCAGGCGACAGACACATGTATCTGAGAGACGGTAGCTATGGTAAGGGTGTTAGATCCTTCTGGGCAAGTAATCTCACCCAGCGATGGTTTTATCCAGATATTCTCTGTAGCAGTCAATGCCCCGTTCTCGCTGACATAAATAATGATGGAATAATGGAGGTAATTGTGAGCGACCAGCGTGGGGGACTCATAGTTCTCAATTCAACCAGCGGCAGCGCCATAAAAAGAGGACGAAATATAGGTTTACCAGTACATTATCAGCTAACAGTTTATGACATAGACCGTGATGGACATCCTGAAGTATTAACTGCTGATGGCACGCATATAAGTAGTCGCTGGAGTAGCACCGAAATCGTGATTTTTGACCTTGTTGACTGGAAAGTTGACGCTAGGCTACCAGTTGGTCAATGCAAATTCTCTCCAACAATCGCTGATCTAACCGGAGATGGAGTAATGGATATAATAGCATGTAACATGACCACCATCTTTATCTACACCTATGACCAATCAACTGGAACTTACGTGAAATTAGAAGAAATAGGCGGCTTCAGCTATGGTCTTATGTATGCTATAGTCCAGGACATTGATGGTGATGGTTATCTTGAAATGGTTGTTCCAAGAGCAAGTGGATCTAACGCTAAATTATACTACTTTGAAACCACTGCCCCTGCACCAGCGCAGAGAATAAGATCTGAAGTAAAATGGTACAGCGAATATAGGAGAGGGGTCGCCGAATATATTTCCCCACCGGAAGGAGCAAGCTCATCTTTTGGTTCTCCTAGAGGAGAAGTTCTTAAAAGCGTAAGTGCAGAATCAACAGGCTCAACTGGAAGCTTCGGAAAGACTGATGTGGGTGAAAGATTCGTTAACCTCTGCCAATACGTTTATGGAAGCAGATATCAGAGCCTAGAGGATGGAGTAGCCCAAAGCATCACGCTTTACATTCAGGAAAGGGATGATGAATCTAAAGCATTAAAGGTGGCGCTCTACAACGATAGTGGCGGAGTTCCAGGTGCGCTCTTATCTTGGGGAGAAACCACGATTCCAGCCAGCTATGTAGGCTGGATAACCATCAACCTTTCAACCTCTTCAAGCCTTACCGCCAACAATTATTATTGGCTTGTCGCTAATGCAAAAGCATCTGGTAAAAACGTTAGGTTTTACTATAGTGCGGGAGATGTAAATCAAGCAATCTATGATAACGTGGACTTAG
>CAYNMB010000033.1:0-7886 GCA_964398235.1 uncultured Candidatus Bathyarchaeia archaeon
ACATTTCCCTTATAGAGGGCTCTAATGTGGTTGAGCTCAGATTCGGTGAGATAATCGCATGGTGGGCCTTTTAGCCTAGGAAAGAGTCTGCCATCATAACTAGGATCATACACCCCATCGTATGGTGGAGGCGGAGACCAAGGTTCATGTGGGTCGAAGTAGTCTATCCACAAGAAGAACGGAGTTTCATTCATGTTTTTCCCCAAGCCGATTGATCGCTTCTCTTGTCAAAAACTCAGGTGAATCATGGGGAAGATATCCATGCTCCATAGCAAACAATCTTCTTTCTATATGAGCGATGTATCGATCAACCTGGTCTTGAAGATCCGGATCAACCCGTTTTAGATCGGGGAAGTCATAGTGTTTAGGAGAGACTGGGGAATTCTTTTTAATATACTCTTTGAATGTGTCGAAGCCTCTATGCATATTGAATCTTCTGCTAAAAGAAGAAAGGCAACAGTGTGATATTCTTCATTATTTCGGCAATATATATCATTTTCTAGAAGAGGCATCCATGGTCTATGAGAGAAGGTATAGCATGAAGAGACCATAGCAGTCCGCGAGGGTATCGTTAGCGGGTTTTCAGCATAAACAGTGGTAAACAATACGCACTCCTTTGCAAGTCTATCTATGTTAGGAGTTTTAATGCTATTATTCCCGTAACAACTTAAATAATCAAGCCTCAAACTATCTGAGAGAATGAATAACACTAGCCAATCCAAATAGAAAAACCTTTTTTAATTGAGAGCTATATAAGATTTCGAAAAGACAATTGAACTTTCCATAAAACAGCAACGATTCGTACTGAACACCATCAGCAAAGCAAAAATTTTCTTCTTCCGTGAAGACAGAAGGATATACCTTCTATATTCTGTAGCTGGTGAACATGGAATCGCCATAGCGCCGCGTAGCCGAGAAGATGTAGGTCATTCTTGTACTTAGAACAAATTTGTTGTGCGATCTGGAACGCATAGTTCCTAAAGGTTGGATCAAAATAGCACGCGCGCTAAACTTCCAGTTCAGGACTATACCTTTCTTCGCTTCCATATTCGCTAGAACCGCAACTTTTCAATATATCTACGTTTAGTTTTGATTATCTCAGCTTTACAACCATTCGCCTTCATGCCACAAGTATGCCATGCCACGGTTGTCGTTATTGCCTGGGCCTTGCCAGCCGTAGAAAACAACGAAGCCGTCCAGCACTCCTCCTGTGGATAGTTCAACTGGTTTTGGGTTATTATAGAGCATTCCTGGTTCGGAGATGATAGTTCGTTTTTTCTCCCACGAAGAACCTTCATCGATAGCTTTCCATTCCTCCAGTCGTTCTCCCCCACCATATTCAAGATTCTGCGCGTGTATGCGCTCTTGGTCTCCGGTAACCAGATAAGCTAACAGCTCGCCATCTTCGCTCCGGCGTAACATACATCCATCCCATTTACTGTTTGCCTTTGTCACTGGCGTCAGTATCCACTCGCCCCGATAGCGCCGGATAAAGTAATATGTGCAAGGCCAAGGTTTCTCGCTGTCAGAGACAGGCATTAAAAAGCACGGCTGACCATCCGAATCGTTGAGGATAGCAGGCATGTTAGTATGACGCATTCCAGTATCCCAAACCTTACAGGCCTCATCAGCTTGCTCACGATTTACTGGCAGCTCTAATCTATCTCCCTCAATAGTATACAGCTGTCCCGAGTCGGGATCTAACCGAGCGTAATATAGATGTCTTCTAAGCGCCTTTCTGTCGTCCAAGCGCACAAAAGCAACATGTACCGATCTTCCATCAGCAGCGAGACATACACTTTGATACGTACCCAACCAGATATCAAGGTACTCTTGGGGATCCCGATCAAAGTCAATTAGTGGGCGAGGTTTTGTCCAAGAGTACCCCCCATCACTTGACATCTGGTAAGTCCAATAACCTTGATGCCCAAACGCACGGTAATAGAGGAGTAGTCTGCCATCCGATAAATGTAGGATGCGCGGATAACTAATGGACTTCCATATCGGACGATCGATTTGTTTCCACTCTTGGATTTCCAGAGGTTCCTTGGAGACCAGATGAGTTCCCCCTCCACTTCTGGTGTGACAGCCATATAATATATGGATATGTTCCTCCTTGTCAAACCATAAAATGGGGGCAAAATGATGGTCACGGCGAGGAACCTTACCGACTCGAATCGGTTCAGACCAAGTCCTTGATTCTAGATTATAAGTGATAATGTAAGGATCTCCTCTTAGAGGTTTTGAAGAATTCTTCGACCACTCAGGATTGGCTTGATAAACAATGTATATCATTTCTTTATGATAGACCGCTTGAGGTCCCATACGAACGTCATACAGCATCTTTTCAGTTCCATAACGCGCAAAAGGTTTTATAGACGCAGTTGACACATTTCTTAACCTCTTTCGCATTCTTTTTATAAACGCGAAGGAATAATATAAAAATTTGCTATGCCTAATTCGGACGCGCTCTGTTTTCTTTCTGCATCTATAGCGGAAGAATCTCTATCGATGATAATATTAGGCTTATTGCAACTAAGATCGTTATAGCAATGCTTGTTCCTATGCCTAACCCGGTTGCTAATAATCGGCTATTTTTCCTCCACCAAGAATCTCCTTTATGCCTTGAAATCGCCGTCCTTATTAGTAAACCAATCAAAAGTATCATTGCCTCATGAGGGACTATATGACCCCCCGCAGCTAAACCTGTAGCAGATAATAAACCGGTTATATTAGTTAACTTTAAAAATTGTTTATTGGACTTCTATTTTCTTGGCGGCTCCCTGCTTTATTAATGCCTTTGCATTTTCTTCTGGAAGCGTCGCTATGTCTTCTGGTTTGAAGGGGCCGTAGGTTTTCATATCTGCGCCGATAAATTGTTTCGGTATTTCCTTAAGGATGCGGACGACCATGAAGCCTCTATTTCTTGAAGTTTTTTCAACTTTTGGTTTTTGTCCTCTCAGTATGCTTTTCAGCATTTCCTCGCATGTTTCAGCTTGGAGGAGAAGCCCACTATACAGGTTTTCTTCCTCGCTTGTCAGCGCTGTTAAGGGTACAGATTCCTTTTTCGCCGCCATTCTCATTATTTTCTCATATCTAATGCGGATTAGATCGCTGATCATTTTCCTAACGTTTTCCTCCTCCTTTAAGAGAAGCCTACCCCTAATGCTTTTCTCATCGATCATACGCTTTTCTTCACGAAGCCTCTTAACATAATTGGACAACCGTGCATAGAAGTCTTTAGGTAAGCTCTGAAGCCCCGAATTTTCCATCTCCTTTTTCCAAGCCTCAAAGAGCTCATCATACATTTTTAATCCATCACCCTAGCTGCGCCCTTACATAATAGGAAGATTGCGGCTGAAAGCGGTAGCCTAACCGTTTGCTTCTTAAATGGCCCAAATGTTTCATCTCCAAGTCTGAATTTAGGCGCCTCCTCAACATATACTTTGGTTTCGCCTCTCCTAAACGCTACTGCCTCTTTAAGAGGATCAAATTCCTCAATTTCAGAAGGGGGAAACGAAACTTTAAGCAGACCGGTTTTACCGTGAAGTGTATTAGGTAAACGTATTAGGCGATGAATATCAACCGTGACAACCGTATCTATTTTAGCGGATTGCAACCTTATGCCATGCTGAACAATTTTCCTCCATCCCATTAAACCAAGACCGCTTACAAGATTCCATGGACCGCTAGCCTTCCAGCTTTCAAGTATAGAATCTCTGTTGGAGATGATTTTCTTCACCACGTTTTTCTTGAGTCCAATCCTCTTTAAATCTTCGGCTGTAGCCGTTAAAAGAAATTCGTAGGTTCCTCTTGCCGCGCGTCCACGCCATCCCGGCTCATTTAAGTCTGGACCAACTATCAGTTTTCTCCCACCTAAATTGACTAATTCAAGGCCATGAAAGGCTGCGTCTATTCCAACTCCAGTAATATAGTCCACTATTTCCTTCCTAGCAACGGAGTCTAGTTTAAGAATTTCATCGCTTTCCACCTGAACGTGATAGCCCCTATGCCCGCTGAAGAAGCATCTTATTTCTGAAGTTGAAAGCCCTAGATCATTTGTTAGCATGTCTAAGAGCTTCATTGTTTCAATTCTTGCAGCCTCTAAACATACTTCGCAAGGCCATTTTGTTTCATTAAATCTTTCGCCGCCGCAGTTAGGGCATTTATCGGGTGCCGGTCCCTTTCCCCTCAGGTTGCAGCTTTTACATATCCATGAATCATGGATTTTCTTGCATTTCGTCGGTATGTGATCTGCATCTATGTCGAAGAAGAGATCTGCGCCAAGCCAGCCTTTTTCATCCATTTTTGCTTCAGGCATGCTATAATATGCTGCTGAGTAATATGCGTTTGATGGAACGTTTCTCCTTATAAAATCCCTTAGCTCGTCAATATTTATAAAACCTTTGTGTCTAACCATTATGCTTTCTTTAAAAAATGTGAAGCCGAATTCCCTCTTTTCAATGGATTTTGGAGCCTCTATTCTATCAGCATTCTTGCTATAAAATTCTGAAAACTTTTCTCTGAGAAAAGTTTGGACATCCATCATTCTTTAGACTCTTTAACTTTACTTCCTTTAATCAATCTCATTTTTATGCGATAATAGGTTAAGGGATGCCTAACTCTTTTACATATATCATCCATTCCCGGACAGAGTCCATGCGTTTGAAGAGTGTCGCATTTAGGCGGAGTATATTTGGTTCCAGAACCCCTTTCACCAGCTATATGCTCAATCTGATACCTAGTTAACCTTTCATTAAAGTCTGATGAGCCGCGGAAGAGATTGACTATTGAATCTACGCTCATACCTATGTGGAGGAGAAAAGAGGCGAGTGTGAAACGTCCAATATGCGGTATATGACCTCCAGATTGAGCCGCCCTATAAAGCTCCATTATGCAGGGTGGAAAAGCACTATCTGAAATGCCGAGTGATGAAAAGTCTTCAATTCGCGATTCCTTAAAGCTTTCAGAATAGGTTTGCTTAATTTTATTTGTCAGCTCAAAAATTTTTTCTGGAAGTACGGACTTGTCTATGGCGTTTATTTTCCCCTCGATGTAGCGGCGAATCTCCTCCTGCAGGAGACGGGCAACCTCCTGCTTAAATAAATGCACTTCGCCATTAATGACAAGTTTATTCACTAGCTTCCACTCTTTTTGATGAAATAGAATCGAGTTGCGGAGAAAATCAGTGAAGTTTAGGGCGAAATCAAATTTTATCATTCCAATTTTCTTATTAGATACTCTTATTCTCCAACCGAATTTTTTCGCCACTTCAATTATTTTCTCTTCATTTTCCCTTCTTAATAAATTGTAGCCTCTTCTTGCTTCGGCAAGCGCATATCTTCTCTTAACATATTCGTTGTCTGTTGAGGCTACCAAGGCTATTGCCGCTGGAAAGGACAGTATTTCAACATCATCCTTGTAGAGGGTTGGATTATAACTGACTTCTGGAGGATTTGTTGTTAGAGCTTCTACAATTCTTTTTTCAGCTCTCTTAAGTATCGGTGAAAATTCATCTTCAAAAAGACTGTCTATTCTAAAACCTAGCTTTCCAACTTCCTCAGCAGCCTCTGGAAGAAACGGATATTTAGCCATGTCAGCTAACGTCAATATCCTTGCCATTTTCTCCCCCTTTAAGGCTATGAGGACAATAAGCCTCAGCCGCTTCACTCAACTTCTATTCTAGGCGCCAAGAGATAGGTAAGTTTTCCATCATATCTTTGCCTAAAGTCTAGGCGTATCGGCATGTCCGTTGAGAATTCAATGGTCATGATGTCAGAAGTATTCACGGCTGCGCTGACTATTTCCTCAAGATAGTCTAGACTGAAGGTTGCTTTAGAGGGTTCTTTAACCTCCATTGATATGAGCACATCGCTTCCTTTATCAATCTCTATTTTCGCCCCAGCCACATCGCCTTTAGCGGTCATCACCAGAGACTCGCCGTTCAATTCTATGCGAATGTTATCGCTGACTAGAGAGGCTTCCCTAAGTATTTCATGAAAATCATCGGTTGTGAGCGTTGCCTTAGCATTAAAGGTTAGCTTAGGCTCCGGAACCTCCTCTTCACTGGCTTCTAAAACTGGTAGGTTAAATGTACGCGTGTATCTGCCCCTTAAAGTAACTAGGAAGTGCCCCGACTCTCTATCCAATGAAAGTTCGATGAGATCATCTTTTCCAGCACGTCTAAGAAGCTTTAAAAGCTCCTTGAGGCTTACGCATATCCTTGTTTCCTCCTCAACCTCATATTCATCAAAACTTGTTTTCTTCATTTCAAAGTCAACCATGGCTACACGTGAGGGATCCATGGCTCTAAGCTTTATTCCATCCATGCCTATGACAAATGTTGCTTCATCAACTATTGTAGATATTGCTCTAAGTACGTTTCTAAATCCCTTCGCATCGGAGACTCTAATTTTAAACAATGATGCTCCCTCCTCTCCCTCTCTTATAACCCAAACTTTAACCACTAATATTTTCTGCTCATCATTTATAACCTTGATTAAATTTATAAATAAATATCAAAAGAATATGGAAGAAGGGAATTTCGAGCATTAATAGACAGCTTTGAATAAAATTTTCTGAGCAGGTGAGAGAAAATTATTCATGGAAAGAAAAATTTTATTAGATATCCTCAAATGGAGAGAAATGTTTTATTCTTATGAAAGTTTACGATGGCTTCAGGGGTTAAAGGTCACATCCATAGAAGAGATGTTCATTAGAGTTCTCTGCGATGTAAAGCCAAAATCCTTTATAAATCTTTAAAGAATTAGGCATATGGTTTTACAAGTGGTGAGACGGAGCCATGTCCCCTCCTGTTAAGATTGGAATAGTTGGTTGTGGCAGCATCAGCTGGGAGCATGTTAGAAGACTCAGCTTATTAGGAAATAATGAGGCTAAGATATCCGCTCTATGTGATATTGACAGACAGAGAGCTGAGAAACTTGCTAGATATATTAATATTTTTCGAAACATTGCTCCTGAACCAATCGGACCGGACAATATTTTTGAAAGCTATGATGATATGCTTAAGAAAGCCACGCTTGACGCCGTGGTAATTTGTACACCTCATACCCTACATTATGAGCAGACGATTAAAGCTTTTAAACGAAACTTACATGTGCTAGTTGAGAAGCCTATGGCGGTTTCAGTTAGAGAAGCTGAGGAGATGGTGAGTGAGGCATCAAAGCGAAATCTTGTTTTAACTGTTGGATATCAAAGACATTGTCAGCCTGAGTATTTTTACGCTAGAAACAAAATTTTGAGCGGCGAATTAGGCGAGCCTCATATGATAGTTGGCTGGCTAGTCCAGAATCTTGTGGTCGCTGGCAGATTCTATCTCGATCCAAAGATGTCTGGTGGTGGGCAGATTAAGGCATCCGGAACTCACCTCATAGACGCAATTTTATGGATAACCGACCTAGAGCCTGTGAAAGTAAAGGCGCTTATGGATAGGGCGAGTCTGCCAGTTGATATTTATGCTGTTTTGGCGGTTGAGTTATCCAATGGTGCATTAGCTTCGATAGCCATATCCGGAGGCCATACGAGGCCACACACGGGCGTAACGGATGAAATTAGAATTTGGTGTTCAAAGGGAGCCGTACACATATTGAATGGATCGGTTTACGTTGAGGATTCAGAATCAAATATGACAAAAATTGATAGGGGAAAGCTCCCGAGACCTAGCCCAAATCCGGATGTAAACTTTGTGAGGACCATATTAGGTAAAGAGGAAAACCTTATACCTGGAATATGCGGGTTAAGGGCGACAAAGCTCGAGGAAATGGCTTATATGGATGTTGGGCAACCAATACCAAGTAAACTCAGAAGAGCCTAGTTTTCTATTCCCTCTTTTTTGGCTACACGTAATGTCTCAAATAAAAATGGGG
>CAYNMB010000033.1:7986-14925 GCA_964398235.1 uncultured Candidatus Bathyarchaeia archaeon
TAGGCGAGATTGTTCCCGCATTTGGGACATTCAATTGTAACAACCGGTAATGTCTTAAGCTTCTGTTCTTTTTCGCTAATTACAACTATATAATCTTCAGGTTTAATCTCAGTAACTCTTCTAGCCGGAGACAGTATGGGGGAGTCTATTTCCTTCTCATATCCACATTTAGGACAGGTAAGAAAACCTTTTTTCACATTCTTCTTATACTTTAATACTAGTCGGGTACCGCATTTAGGGCAAAACTCCATCTAGCTTCTCCCCATTAATCCGCCTACCTTTTTAAGAAAAGGAAAGAAGAATCTTTTAAACTTTCCCTTTACTTTATATTTAAGAAAAACAGTGGGGCGATAATAAACATATATTACCCGCTAGCTTAACCGCTACGTAGCCGCATATAAAAGTGCCTGAGGATTTCTCGATTAAAAATGTTGAGGGAACTTGTTTGGATATTAAATTATGGGAGAACTTTATCTGGGTTAAGTATATTGTTTGGGTCAAAGATTTTCTTTATTCTCCTCATGATTTCTATGTGTTTCTTGCTTAAGGCTAAGCTTAGATTCTTGATTCTTAGGCTTCCTACTCCATGCTCTCCAGTTATTACGCCTCCTAGCGCTATGGCTACTCTATAGATTTCTTCTTTCATTTTTTCAGCCGTTTTTAGATCCATATGCTCATCTTTCATTATATGTACGTGAAGATTTCCGTCTCCCGCATGCCCGTAGGCTGGTAGATAGGCCTCATATTTTTTGGCTATTGAATCGACCTCATCCATGAGTTTTTCCAGACTGCTAGGCGGAACGGTTACATCTAATATGTCTATCATATGGGGTTTGAGGGCTGTGTAAATGTTGCTTCTTATTCTGAGGATTCTATCCTGTTCTTCGGATGTTTCAGCTAGCATTATGTCCATGGCGTTATTTGCTTCACATATTTTGGATATTTCCTCGCATTTCAAAAGAACCTCTTCCTGAGACGTTCCATCCAAGATTATAATTAGTTGTGCAAAGCCTTTTTCAACAGGCCATTTCTCGTTTAAGTGCCTAGCCGCCTCCTCTATTTCCCTTATTTGAACATATTCTATGGCTAATGGCATTGCTCCAGATCGAAGTATTTCTGGAACAGCCTTCAATGCGTCTGAACGCTTGTTAAAGGGAACAATTAATGTAACCATGGATTTGCTTTTCGGAAACAATTTGATTATGGCTTTTGTTATCACACATAAAGTTCCCTCACTTCCTATAATTAGCTGCATCAGATCATAGCCAGTGTTGTTTTTAAGAAGCTTTCCGCCTAGAGACATTATTTCACCTGTGGGAAGCACCACTTCTAGACCTTTAACATAGTTTCTCATGACGCCGTATTTTACGGCTCTAGATCCACCAGCGTTTGTCGCAATTAATCCACCTATCTGAGCCCCCTCATCGCCCGGATGCGGCGGAAAGAATAGGTTGGCTTCATCCGCAGCTTTAATCAAATCGGCTAGGGTGGCTCCGGCTTCAGCAACAGCCATCATGTTTTCCCCATCAATTTCAATTTTGTTCATCCGCTCCAGCGAAAGAATTATGCCGGGTTTCGTCGGAACCGCCGCTCCCACTAGACCGGTTCTTCCACCAACTGGGAAAACCGGAGTCTTCCTAGAGCTTGCGAGCTTAAGAATCGCTGAAACCTCCTCGCTTGATGAGGGTTTAACAAGTATCAGGTTTTCCGCTGGTTTAGGCCTCAGCGCATCGGGTGTTTCATCCCTCAAGTAGCTTTCCATGAATTCACGCTGGGTTATAACCCATTTTTCCCCAACAATTCCGCTTAAGTCTTTTACTAGATTCTCTAAATCTAGGTTCCATTCATATTCAGCCATTATTTACGTGCTCTCCCTTTAATCTCCTAATTTCGTAAATTAATTGGGGCAAGATTTCATATAAGTCTCCCACCACATAATAGTCTGAGAAATTTATTATCGGCGCTGTTTCATCCTTGTTTACGGCAATTATTAGGTCAGAGTCTCTCATCCCAAAAAGATGCTGAGGTGAACCTGAGATGCCGAAAGCCATATAAACTTTCGGCTTAACAGTGTTTCCGCTAAAGCCAACCTGATGCTCCTTACTTATCCATCCAGCGTCGACGAGGGGTCTGCTCGAGCCCACAACCCCTCCTAGGAGGCTTGCCAGTTCCTTAACTAGCTTGAGGTCTTCGGGTTTTTTAAATCCTCTGCCAGCGGCCACAATTATTTCAGCATCCGAAATATTAACTTCATCAGCTCTTCTCTTCTCCAATATTTTTGTTCCAGTATTCTCAATGATCTCAGGCTTCATTTTCACGACTTCACCCTTTCTAGCGGGATCTCTATCGAGGGGTTTCATGATTCGATATCTGACAGTTGCCATTTGGGGCCTAGTTCTCGTTTTTATCCGCGCCATAATATTGCCGCTGAAAGCGGGTCTTATCTGTATTAGGCTTCCTTCCTCATCTAGGTCTAGATCTACACAGTCAGCTGTTAAACCAGTTTTCAGGGAAGCTGCAATTCGAGGAGCTAGGCTTCTGCCTACGCGTGTTGCAC
Source organism: uncultured Candidatus Bathyarchaeia archaeon (assembly GCA_964398235.1). Taxonomy (GTDB): domain Archaea; phylum Thermoproteota; class Bathyarchaeia; order Bathyarchaeales; family DTEX01; genus DTEX01. Next base: position 10,544 of record CAYNMB010000033.1, read on the forward strand.
CTATAAGAAGAATGTCGGGTTTAATTTCGTTAACGAGCTTCACTATATTATGTTTATATCTAACTGCATCAAAATCCTCTAGGGATGGATGATCGAACAAGAAAACTTTGTCAGCACCATAATAGATTAACTCTCGGGCTTTATCTTCAAGATTATAGCCCAAGAGAACAGCGCAGAGATTTTTTCCAAGCCTATCTGCAATTTCCCTCCCCTTACCTAAAAGCTCATACGTCACCTTATGTATTTCTCCATCTTCCTGCTCGGCGAAAACTAAAACACCGCATTTTCCATTCATGCACTCCATCACCTTAAAATCCCGTTCTCCATGAGAACCTGCACAATTTTTTTGGCGACTTCATCCGGCGTTCCAGATATAGCTTGCCCCCTTCTTTTTTCTGTAGCCGGCGTATAGACCTTAATTACACGGGTTGGAGAGCCCTCAAAGCCGAAATATTCCTCCTTCACTTCCTTGGCTAGCTCCTCATAGCCCCAAACAGGTATTTCGGCGCGCATAGCCTTCAATTTATCTCTGAGGGATGGAAGACGAGGGTTATTCAAATCCTTTGTCACCGTTATTAGCCCAGGTAAAGTGAGCTCAATAACATAGTAGTTTCGCCCCATCTTCGCCCCTACAATAATCTTGTCCTCCCATACTTCCCGAATTTCTTCAACATAGGCTACATGCGGTATATTCAAAAACTCTGCAACTTCGGGACCAACTTGCCCCGTATCGCCATCAACTGTTTTTTCTCCACATATTATTAGGTCGAATTGACCAAGCTTTTTAATGGCAGTTGCCAAAGTATATGAGGTTGCTAGGGTATCCGCTCCAGCAAATCTCTCATCAGAAAGAAGCACAGCCTTATCAGCGCCCCTTGCAATAGCATCCCTCAGGGCTTCTACGGCTTTCATTGGACCCATGCTTATGGCAGTTATTGAACCGCCCATCTTCTCCTTAATTTGAACCGCGGCTTCAAGGGCGTTTAAGTCGAATGGATTTATTATGGCCCCAGCGGAACTTCTATCAAGGCGCCCCCTTTCATAATCGAAACGCACCTTCTCGATTTCTGGAACCTGCTTTATTAAAACTATAATGTTCAATTGTCTATTCCCTCCACCATCTTGACCCCTGGCCTAAAAGATTCACCTCATGCTTTCCCACTAATGTCATATTAGTAGGCTCTTGCAATATAAACAATTTTTTTCGCCTTCCGTCCACAGATTATGCATGGTTCATCAGGCTGCTCTTCAACGTCAATCCTATGACCCCTTATTTCGCCGCCAGATATTTCCCTAATTTTTTCTGCGCACTCAAGGCTTTCACACCAGCAGACTCTAGCTATTTTTCTGCTTTTAATTATCTCATTTAGTTGAAGCGGATCCGTCGCCGTAACTATTAGATCCCTTAAGGTTGATTCGCTTCTTTCTTTGAGGTTTCTCGTGATTTCGGTGAACAGTTCTTTTATAGCGGCTGTAACATTGTCGAAGTCTACAATCCTTCTCTGCAGATTAACCCTTTCAGAAAGCGTTACTTTTCTTTCCTCCAGGTCTCTAGGGCCAACCTCGGCTCTAACGGGCACGCCGAACATTTCCCAGTAATAGAATTTTTCGCCTGGGGTTTTATCGTCTGAGTCGTCTAAATGAACCCTTATGCCCTCATTCTTAAGTTTTTCATAGAGTTCTCTTGCGTAGGCGTTAACCTCCTCTGCGGTTTCTTTATAAACTATTGGCACTATGACAACTTGGATTGGGGCGACTTCCGGCGGCAATATTAAGCCGTGATCGTCTCCATGCTGAGCGATTATTGCGGCGATGACTCGGCTTATTCCAAAACCATAGCATGTTTGAATAACATTTTTATGTGTGCCATCAATGTCCTCGTAGGTTATTTCGAAGGCTTTGGCGAAGTTGTCGCCAAGATTATGCACGGTGCCTATCTGATTAACCCTTCCATCAGGGTTCCAGGCATCAAAGGCTATTGAGTAAACTGCCCCAGCAAATTTGTCGAAATCCGGACGCTTAACTATCAAATAGCTTAATCCCAAAAGCCTAAAGATGGAGTCATATATGTTTATGGCTTCTTTAACCTGTCTTTCAGCATCCTCCCAATTTCTGTGGGCTGTGTGAGCTTCATTCCATAGAAATTCCCGCATTCTGAAGAGGGGTCTAGTTGCTTTAGTTTCATATCTATAGACTGCGACGCTTTGATATATTTTTAGGGGGAGATCAGCATGCGATCTAATCCATAATGCGAACATTGGATACATGGCGGTTTCAGAGGTTGGTCTCAATATGAGACGTCTTTCTAACCGGCCTTCGCCAGCGCGAGTCACCCAGAAAACCTCTGAACTGAAGCCTTTAATATGCTCGGACTCCTTGGCAAATGAGTCTTCCGGTATCACCACGGGGAAGAGCATGGGCTCATGCCCCGTTTCATCCAGCTTCCGTTCAAGAATCTCAATTATCCTCTTGATCACTCTAAAGCCCCAAGACTTATATACGGCGAAGCCTTTGACAGGATACCTATTATCCAGTATATCTGCGTTGAATGTTACTTCATCAAACCATTCGCTGAAGTTCTCAAATTTCTTCATGGAGCCTTTTTTCATCGAGCATCCTCTATTTTGCCTATTAATTTAAAGCCTATAAATTTTTCATCAGGTATTAATATTTTGATTCCGCTAAGTTTTTAGGCTTTTATTCCCTAGCATATATTCAAGGGAGTGATGCTGAAAGATGGTTGATCTCAATTATGGAGAAATGCTTGAGAAGGCGTATAAAGAGCTTCCTCCAGAGGTTTTTAGACATGAGAGGCTTGAGGTTCCTAGGGCTTCATGCACAATCGCGGGTTCAAGAACTTTCCTAAATAATTTTAAGGAGATATGCAGTGTCTTAAACAGGGATCCCACCCATCTTTTAAGGTTTCTATCGAGGGAAATGGCTACTTCAGGAATGATTGATGGACCTAGGGCCATTTTTCAGGGAAAATTTGAATGTGAAACATTTAACAGGTTGATTAAACGCTACATGAATGAATTCGTCATGTGTCCAATTTGTAGGAGACCTGATACAAAGATTATTAAGGAAAAGAGACTTCACTTTCTAGTGTGCGAAGCTTGTGGAGCAAAATCCCCCGTTAGACGCATATAGCCAACGGATTGAAGAAGTGAAGAGTCTTGGAAGTCTACGTTAAAATCAGGAAGTGGAGGCAGCACACGCTGCTAGCGGTTTGCGACCAAGATATACTTGGAAAAACCTTCAAGAAGGATGGCGTAGTCTTCGAGATAAAGGAGGAATTTTATAACGGCTATAAAACCAATATTGAAGAGGCATTAGATTTAATCAAGCAATCAACGATAGTGAATCTCTGTGGAAGAAACATTGTTAAAAAAGCCATTGAAAGAGGCTATGTTCATCCAGAAGCCGTCTACGAAATATGCGGCGTACTTCATGCGCAGATAATGAAATTTTAGAAAAGCGGGAATAAGTCATTTCATTTTCTTCCTTAACTGTTTGCCAAATTTTATATACGCTAATAGTTAAGGTTAGAATTCGTATTAACGGTAGGAAGCAGCCTTATGTTGCTTATACGATTTATTGTCGGTTTCGCAGATGCAAATTGTTATCTAGTGGCATGTGAAAGAAAACTAGAAGCCTTAATCATAGATCCGGGTTTCGGCGGAAATGAGTGGGAACCCATACATAGGGAGATCATGAAACATAATCTGCAGGTTAAATATGTAGTTAACACCCATGGCCATGTAGATCATATCAGCGGCAATTTGAAAGTTAAGGAGAAAACAGGAGCCCGCATACTGGTGCATTACAAAGATGCTGAAATGCTTACAAACCCCATCCTAAATCTATCTAAAATGGTGGGTTTAACAGTTACTTCTCCACCTCCAGACAAAATGCTTCGAGACGGGGACAAAATAAGGGTTGGCTCCTTAGAGTTTAAAGTTATCCACACCCCCGGACACACGCCTGGAAGCATATCCCTTTACTGTAGAGAAGAAAAAGCCGTTTTCACCGGAGACACGCTCTTCGCCGGCTCAATAGGTAGAACAGACTTTCCAGGCGGATCCTATGAAAAGCTTATATCATCTATTAGAGGAAAGCTGCTTACTCTACCGGATGAAACAGCAGTATATCCGGGTCATGGTGAAAAAACAACCATAGGAAAAGAAAAAAGACGGTTACTCTAGGGGACCATAGAACGATTCAGGAACCCCCTCTCTTTAAGGGAAAGTTTATTAGAGAAACGATGAAAAAATATTTTGACCGCCAAATTAATTTGGATGAGCTGTTGCCGGGGTGGCCGAGTGGTTAGGCGGCGGGCTGCAGACCCGCTTACATGGGTTCAAATCCCGTCCCCGGCTCCA
>CAYNMB010000034.1:0-14191 GCA_964398235.1 uncultured Candidatus Bathyarchaeia archaeon
GTTGCACATGTATAGATATGTATGCATGTTAGAAACACTATAATTTTCGCAGTCTAAATCTCTATAAACGCTTGTTATCAAATTAATTTCTTTATTATTAGGTTGAGAAAGAAAATGGGGGGCGAAGGGAAGAGGGAAGACTTCAAGAATCTTATTTCTTTAGTGCTTGAGGCAGGATACCAGATTGATAAGGATGCATTTGACTTTTTGAAGGAAATCTCTCAAAAAATTGATTTGAAAACCTTTATTAAGAGCGTTATTGAAGAAATTAAAACCTTACCAGAAAATCCCCTTTTCATAACCCGCAAACAGCTGGAAGAAAAAGCTAGAAAACTAGGCTTTTTTGAAACCGCCTCAACTATAACTGGAAAGACAAGCTTTCAACCCTATGCCAAGGATGTTGAATCCGATTTTAAAGTGATAAGTGATCCAACTAAAAAAATAGGAACATCCGGATCACTTGAGGATTGCATAGAGTATTTTAGAGACCGCTTCAGAAAAATAAGCAGAATAATAAGAAATAGAGTAGATTCTAGGGATTCTTCCAACATAATGGAGGCTCTTAAATCTCCAGAAAACTCTAGGGTGAAATTCATTTGCATAATAAGTGATAAGCGTGAAACTAAACGTGGAATTTTCCTTAGAGTTGAAGATTTAGAGAACCTAGCTCTAGTATTTGTACCATCAGAGAAACATGACTTATATTCAAAAGCCCAAAAACTAATTTTAGATCAAGTTGTCTGTATAACTGCAATACGGGGAAGAAACGATCTTTTCATAGCTGAAGAAATAATATTGCCTGATGTACCGTTAAAAAAGCCTAATAAATCTGAAGTACCCATTTGCGCTGCTTTAATCTCGGATCTTCATGTAGGAAGCAAAATGTTCATGGAGAAAGAATTTAGACGTTTCGTAATGTGGTTAAGAGGAGAACTTGGCAATGAAACCCTTAGAAACTTGGCGAGACGCGTTAAATATCTTGTGATAGCTGGAGACCTTGTTGACGGAGTGGGAATTTATCCTCAGCAGTTTGACGAACTTGAAATAAAAGATCTCAGCAAGCAATATCAGCTCGTAGCAGAAATTCTTAGAGAGATCCCTGAATACATCGAAATCATTATAATACCTGGAAACCATGATGCAAGCAGGAGAGCTTTACCTCAACCAGCAATACCCAAAAAATATGCTGAACCACTATATGAAGACGAAAGAATCCATCTTTTGGGCAATCCCTCAGTAATAAGCCTCCACGGAGTAAAGATTCTTGTATCTCATGGAAGAAGCCTAGATGACATAATATCCACTGTTCCAAACATGTCCTTTCAAAATCCGGATGAAGCGATGAAGATTCTGCTACAATGCAGGCACCTTGCTCCAATATATGGAGCAAGAACTTTGATAGCGCCCGAAAAAGTTGATCATCTAGTTATAGAGCATGTGCCAGACATTTTTCATGCTGGACATGTACATATGATGAAATATAGCAGCTATCGCGGCATCCTAGTGGTGAATTCAGGGGCATGGCAGGAACAAACAGAATATCAAAGAGAGATGGGACATGTGCCGAATCCCGGCATAGCCCCCATAGTAAATCTTCAAACCCTGCAAGTCACGCCAATAAATTTTGTTGCATTATAAATGGGGATTAGAGCAAATATTTAGGTTTATAACGTATCAATTCTTTGAGTCTTTTATCTTCAGATAAAACTTCAACAACAACCCTTCTTGGAACACCTAAGCTTATCTTTTTCGTTCTTCCATAGCGTCCAAGACTTATTATACGTGAACTTAAAAGACCTAGGACATCCAGCTCATTTATTAATCCGCTCACTCTCCTTTGGGTTAGAGGATTCATACCTATTTGCTCGCAGAGCTCCGAATAAAGATTGTATATTTCCCCGGTTATTGAACGATTGGCGTCAAATCTACTAAGAAGATATACCGCCAAAATAATTATTTTTGAATGTATCGGCAGACTTTTCATCGCTTCATAAACCTGATCATGCTCAATTCTTTCCTGCGCTTCTCGCACATGATCTTCAACAATCTTCTTATCACCTCTACGTTCCGCTATTTCACCAGCAACCCTCAAAAGATCTAAAGCCCGTCTAGCATCGCCATGCTCAGCCGCCGCTAAAGCAGCACAAAGTTTAACAGCCCCCTCTGTTAAGACGCCGTCATAAAATGCCATTTTCGCCCTTTCCATAAGTATATCAAAAAGCTCATTAGCAGTATAGGGTCTGAAAACTATTTCTTCTTCACTTAATGTGCTTAAAACTCTTGGATCAAGGAACTCTTTAAACTTTAAATCGTTTGATATGCCTATTATTGAAACTTTGCTTTCACCAAGACTTTCGTTTATTCTTGTAAGCTCGTAGAGAAGAGTGTCCCCTCTAATTTTAATTAATGCATCAATCTCATCTAATGCGGTAAGGAAAATTATGCCTTGAGATTTTAGTTTTCTTCTGAATCTATCAAAAAGTTCACCCGTAGCTAAACCTGTAAATGGAACTTTTAGATTGATGCTTGAACATAGGGAGGCAAGAACTCTATATTCGGTTCCAGCTAATCTACAGTTCACAAAACAAACTTTAACTGGTGAATCCATTTCTTCAGCTTTCTCAGAAAGCTTTTTTAATACAAATTTAACGACAGCAGTCTTCCCTGTGCCGGTTTTACCATATATTAAAACATTTGAGCAGGGTGAACCACTTAAAGTGGGGCCTGTTATTTCAGCTAGGCGAAGAATTTGTTCATCTCTATGCGGAAGGTAATCAGGCACATAGTCATGTCTTAAAACCTCCCTACTCTTAAATATCTTCGATCCTTTAAGGAAACGATTGAAAACTTCATCAAGAAACATATTTCGCTTACTCATTCATCGAAACCTCTAGCAAGCCTATTTAATTGCTCCAATATGCAGATACATAATTCATTACTTTCACAATTAAGAACTATCGTACAAAAAAATAGATAAAGAAAACAGATAGCTAAAAAGAAACAAGACTCCCACCCCTATATTTCTACTGGAAACAGGCTCAAAAGGAAAATACCTTTATTTCATTAAATAAAGAAACAGGCTCCCAATAGGTGTAGAGAAAATTTGTATTTAATTTGAATCATATAATATTTTATACAAAAATTCAAAAAATAAAGATCCGAAAAATAACAAATTTTTTGCTTTTTCAATTTTTCACAACGTTTCTTCTAGAGAAATTTTTCTCCAGTGGAAATAAAGGGGTCGGCGCCAAATCTTTCTGAAATAAGATGAATGCAAATCCTCAAAATAGCAATATAATTAATTCACAAAAATGTTAACACATTGTTAACATCATACTTTTATCATGGTAATTTTCAATTTTTCAACGATTAAGGATTCATATTTTTCTCTTTTTTGGTGAATAACGGACCCCTTCGTTTCCTGTGGAAAAAGGGAAGGAAAATTATTTCTTTCTCTTCTAGTCCATATGTCTTAAGTGTTAACTTTGTTAACCAAAAGCTTTGCAAAATCTTTTTATTTTTCAAAAATAACTGTTTTTATTGGTTTTCTATTTTCTTCTTTTAACCAAATGTTTTATAACTTGTGAAGTGATAAATGTTGATAGTAGGTGAAGGATTTATTGCCAGTAAGAAAGATGAAAGTCGAGGTTTATGACGAACAGGGAAATCGCTACGTTATAAGTTTTGAGGGTAGGGTAACAAGGGAGAATGCCCTCAAAATTTTCGATATAGTTGAATTGCTTGGCGGCATGCCTTTATCCGAACCAGTTGAATATTCGCGATCTCTCTCAAAAATTGATAAAGTTTTGCTTGTTGTTAGAAGGAATTTTCCTGTAGTTTGGTTTACAGCAAAAGAGGTTCAAAAAGTATATGAGAGAGAAATCGGTGAACCAATAAGTTTAAGCGCTGTTTCAACATATCTTTCAAGGCTGGCCAATAGAGGAATATTAATGAAAACAAGGAATGGAAACCATGTAGCTTTTAAACTTGTATCAAGAGAAATCAGAGAAATGATAAAATCCTTCTAAATTGAATTAGACTTTTCTTTTAAGCAATTCTTCTACGCTCTTATTTAATCGATAAACATAGGGTATTCTGTCGGTTCTTCTTTCCACATAGCCTCTAACATATAAGCTTTTCATTAAACGCGCCGTATGTTCTCTTGTCAACTTTATCCTATCCCTTATTTCAGGAACAGTTTTTTCTCCTTCAGTTGCTAAAATTTCTAAAACTTTTAATTCAGTTTCATTTAAAGATCTAATAAGATCCTCTTCTCCAACGGAAATGCTAGGAGAATATCTTGTTTCAGTCCTTCTTTTCCTCTCAACTTTTTCTTCCTTATATGAGTTAACTTTTCCATTAATTTCATTCACTTTATTTAAAATTTCATCATACTTGGATGCCAATTCATTAACTCTTTCTTCTAGAACCATATATTTTTCAAGAAATTTTTCCTTCCACTCAAGAAGATCTTCTAGCATAGTTCTAGTAGCATTTATCATGGCATTTATTTCATCTATCTTCTTGGAATTCTCCGCAGAATCTTTTTCATAATTGCCTATAATTTTCTGAAGCTTTTCCTCCTGCTCCTTTAAATCCCTACTGAAACTATAGATCACATCCTCAAGTATGTTTTTTGCCCTTTGATAGCTGGAGGCTCCCTCCCTTAGCTTTCTGAATGAAAGTAGTAGAAGAAAAGAAGTTATGCCAAATAAAGCAATGTAACCTGCTAGGATTATGTGATCCATAACATCACTCCTATGTGACATCACGGGTGACGTGATCCACGCGGATCACGTTCTCATCACATAATAATCACACGTTAAAACATTTAAAAATTTTCCTTATTTTTCCTTTTTACTAAATTAATTAGGCGTTTCTGTCAGCGAAATAAATGTGAAAATTGTCGTGATCGTTACTCATGTAATTTGTGACATCACGTGACATCACGCCTCTCAGACATGGCTTTAGGCTTAGAAAGATTTAGTAATTCTCCTTCTATCTCATCCTGTAAGATTTTTATTACTTTAATTTTTTCTCCACTTATTTCTCCACTTTCCCATAATTCGCGGTATTTTTCGCTGAAAATGCGTATTTTGTTCGAGATTTCTATGTAGGGACTTAGACGTGGATCATCAAAAACGCCTAAATAGCCTAAGAGTATAACAGTGTAAATTGATTTAACTATGTTTCTTCTTGCCTGCGCTAATGTTCTATTAAATGAACCTCGGCTTACGCCGGACTTTATTGATCTTAGCTTTGCTTTCTCATCATAAGATAATTTTTTCTCACATATTTTTTCGGCTAAAATGTCTATTAGGAAAGTTTCTGCCTGAGTTTTTGTTAAATTGCTGTTTTTGAGTAGTATTTTGAAAATTGGGTCTTTATTTAGGCTTATTAACCACTTTTTAATAACTTCCTTTACTTCTTGGTTATTCAAGCTATTTGACCTCTTTTTTGGATACAGATTTGTATACGATTTTTCCTTAAATTTAACTTGACTTTCACCTTTAATAGAAATTTCGTGATATCACTCATAGTGATATAACCGTGATGTTTCCGTGATCAACTTTCTTAGTTACTGAGTCATCGTAAAGTTAAATTAAGACATATGAAATATTTAATAGCATTACTTAACTATAAATCTATACTGGGTTCAAAATGGGCAGAAGACGTAGGAAAGTAATTCGTATACCGAAAAAGAAGCTACCCAAAGTCTTCTTATGTCCTCTGTGTAGTCAAAAGTCTATAAGAGTTAGCATCATAGATGATGGAGAGGGGAAAAAAGCCATAATTAAATGTGGTAACGCTGATTGCGGTCTTTCAAGAGAGATACCTATAAAATCGTTCTTTAAGGAAATAGATGCCTACTGCCAGTTCATAGATGAATTTTATGGCGAGTCTTGAAGGTCTTGGAGGATTCCCTATGATTGGAAAAGTTGAGAGCTATCTTTTGAAAAAGATTTATGAAGAGGGTGCAATTCATATAACGCTTATTGATCCAGATAAGGTAACTGGTGAATCTGCTTCCATTATATCATCTGAAAGCGAATCATTGGGGTCTTCAGCTATCATGATTGGGGGATCAACTATTGCTAAACAAACCGTCTTTGAGGATATTACAAAAGCCATTAAAAAATCTGTAGATATTCCTGTGATACTATTTCCCAATAATGTAACTAGCATAAGCAGATATGCCGACGCAATCTGGTTTATGTCGCTTCTTAATTCATCTGATCCATATTTTATAATTGGTGCCCACGTATTAGCGGCACCATTAATTAAGGAGATTGGTTTAGAGGCTATTCCGCTAGGATACATAATAATCGGCGAGGGCGGCGCGGCGAGCGTTATTGGAAAGGCGTGTCCAATTCCATATAACAAACCGGAATTGGCAGTTGCGCATGCATTGGCAGCCCAATTTCTTGGCATGAGATTCATCTATTTAGAGGCTGGCTCAGGGGCGCGTCGATCAATTCCGCCGGAAATGGTTAGAGAAGTTAAGAAGGCTATAGATGCAACGCTTATTGTGGGTGGAGGCATAAAAACGGGAAAGCAGGCTAAACAAATAGTCAGCGCTGGAGCCGACATAGTGGTTACTGGCACCGTGATTGAACGCAGTAAAAGAGGGGAAATTAAAAATAAATTGGTGGAAATAATTGAAGGTGTAAAAGAGGGAGCGAAGATTAAGCTTAGAGGAGGTTGAAATTTTTGACAGCGTTTGAACGATATTTTAGTTCTCTTAAAAAGGCGTTAGGAAAGAACGAGTTATATGACATATGGCCTGACTTTGAGCCCGAATATGATGAAAGAGAATATGCTTGGACCACTCTGAGAGGTTTAGGAGAGTCGCTTCTACTTAATTGTGGCCAATGCGACGGGCCATCTGATATGAGACATAATAGATGTAAAATGTGTGTAGAAAGAAGAAAAGAAATAGCTAGAAAAACTTATGAAAAAGTTATGGGTCGCCCAATAAAGAAATGGGACGCGATAATTCTGTGTAGAATTCATGTTGAGTAAGGATGCCATTATGAAACTCACTAATGTAGGCGAAGAATATAGAGAATACTTTTCTAACCTAGTTAAATCCCTAGATAAAATTTATGAAATTGCGAAGAAAGCTAGGGCGAAGGGGCTTGATCCAAACCCCTATCCAGAAATTGAGATAGCAAGCGACCTAGCCAGTTTAGTGGAGAATTTCATAGGGCTTTCTGGGCTCGCTGAGAGGATAAGAGAGTTAAGCAAGCAAATGCCTAGGGCAAAAGTCGCCTTCAAAATAGCTGAGGAAATAATTCGCGGAAAGTTTGGAATGATAGAGGAGGAAAAGGCAGCTGATTTAGCAATTAGAGCAGCTTTAGCCATACTAACTGAAGGCGTTACTGTAGCGGTTTACTCTGAAGGTATCGCTAAGGTGGCGATTAAAACAAATATGGATGGATCAAGATACCTAGCTGTTTATTTTGCCGGTCCAATACGCTCAGCGGGCGGTACAGAAGCTGCTTTAACGCCAGTTATCGCGGATTTTGTTCGCCAGCTACTAAATCTAGATCGATATAAGCCAACTAGGGAAGAAATAGAACGCTTCATTGAGGAGCTGAGGCTTTATGAGCGAGAAGTTGGGCGTTTTCAATATAGGGTTTCGGATGAGCAGTTAAGACTTGCATTAGAGAATTTGCCAGTTGAAGTAACCGGCACGCCATCCGATCCAGTTGAAGTTTCATCTTACCGCAATTTACCTAGAATTGAAACAAACCGTGTGCGTGGAGGAGCACTTCGAGTCGTAAATGATGGTATTGTTGGGCGGGCGGCAAAGGTCCTTGCGGTTGTAGAGGATCTTAAGATTCAAGGATGGGAGTGGCTTAAAGAGATCAAAAAAGTGGGAAAAGGTAATTCTTCAGCTGGTTTCATGGGGGAAGTTCCAGCTGGGCGTCCAATACTATGCTTTCCATCTGAAAGAGGCGGCTTTAGACTTCGTTACGGAAGATCAAGGAACACAGGCTTATCGGCGGTTGGTGTTCATCCATTAACGATGGTTACGCTTCAGAATTTTTTGGCAGGCGGCACTCAAATTAAAATAGAGCTTCCTGGAAAATCCGCTATCGTCCTTTCAGTAGATTATATTGAGCCTCCCATCGTGAAATTAAAGGATGGATCTGTTGTTAGGGTTTCTTATGAAAATATTGAAAGAGTTAAAAAGGAAACTGAAAAAATTCTTTTTCTTGGCGATTTACTTGTAAGTTTTGGGGATTTCCTCTATAATAACAAGGCTTTATTGCCGTCTGGATATACGGAGGAGTTTTGGCGTGAGGAACTTAAAAAAGCAATTATAGAAAGTTTTAACGGAGATCTTGAGAAAGCCGCCTCAAAGGCTGGTGTTTCTCCAGAATTATTGAAATCTTATTTGAATGATCCATTTAATAATAAGCCTAATGTTTATGAAGCTTTTCTGCTAAGCAAATCATTTGGCATTCCGCTTCATCCATCTTATACATATTTCTGGTCTAATATATCCGCTGAAGATCTAAAACGGATTAGAGCATGGCTGTTAAATTCAAAAATTGACGCTAAGGGCAAATTTGTTGTGAAAATATCCGGTGCTTTTAGTGAAGATGTTAAGAATATTTTAGAAGAGATTTGTATTCCCCATAGGGTTGTTGATGATAGAATAGTTCTTGAAGGATGCGATGCTCATGCTTTTGCATTTACCTTAGGAATAAATAATGTACATGAAGACATACATATCGACCTTCCGGTACTAGACAATTTATCTAAACTTAGTGGTGTGACAATTAGGGATAAGGCTCCCTCATTTATAGGCGCTAGGGTTGGACGACCGGAGAAAGCCAAGAAGCGTGAAATGAAACCTCCAGTTCAAGTGCTTTTTCCAGTTGGCTTAGGTGGAGGTTCACAGAGAGATCTTATGAAAGCCTACAAAAAAGAGGCTATAAGAGTAGAAGTTGTTAATCGATTTTGTCCAAAATGTCAGATAACAACCTTCAAGAGAATATGCCCTAACTGCGGCTCAGAGACAAAAATCAAATTTACTTGTCCAAAATGTGGCAGAGAGGTGGATGGGGAAGAATGTCCAGCATGTAAAGTGAAAACTAAACCATTCAAATCTCAGAAAATACCCATAAAAGCCTTAATTGATGAGGCATGTAAGAAAATCGGATTTACACCATCACAGATCAAGGGAGTTAGAGGCTTAACAAATAAAACTCGGACTCCTGAACCTATTGAGAAGGGGGTTTTAAGAGCCAAGTATAATCTCTCCGTTTATAAAGATGGCACAGTACGTTTTGATGCAACTAATGCTCCTCTAACCCATTTTAAACCATCTGAAATAGGAGTTTCTGTAGAAAAACTTAAGGCGCTTGGTTATAAACGAGATTATCTGGGCAATCCCCTAGTTGATTCGGAGCAGATATGTGAACTTAAAATTCATGATATTATAATTCCGTGGAAGAGTGTTGAATATTTAATTTCTATAGCAAATTTTGTTGATGATTTGTTGGAGAAGTTTTATGGGCTTCCACGATTCTATAATATTAGACGACCCCAAGATCTTATCGGAGTTCTCATAATAGGTTTAGCTCCACATACTTGCGCTGGAGTTTTGGGTAGAATAATAGGCTTTACTAAACTTAATGTCTGTTTTGCCCATCCATTTTGGCATTCCGCTAAACGTAGAGACTGTGATGGAGATGAAGATAGCATAATGCTTGCCCTAGATGCCTTTCTAAACTTCTCAAGAGAATATCTCCCAGATCAAACAGGTGGAATAATGGACTCTCCACTCTTTCTTATCCGCACAATTTTGCCTGAGGAAGTTCAGAGACAGGCACATGAATTTGATGTTGCAAGCAATTATTCCCTTGCTTTCTATGAAGAAACATTTAAGGGTAGATCAGCAAGAGAAATAATGGATTTAATTGATATTGTTAAACATAGATTTGGCTCTGAAGCTAGACTTCAAGGATTCGGTTTTACAGTTCCAACCTCAAACATTGAGGCTGGAAATCAAGAAAGCATGTATATAAGGCTAAAACGCATGACTGATAAACTCAATGCTCAATTAAGTTTGGCTGAAAAAATCAAAGCTGTCGACGTGAAAATAGTTGCAGAGATGGTTTTAAACACTCATTTTATCCGTGACATTTCGGGGAATTTAAGAGCTTTTGCAACTCAAAGTTTTAGATGTAAGAGATGCAATAGGCGTTTTAGGAGGATCCCACTTAGAGGTTTGTGCCCCGAGTGTGGAGGTGAATTAACATTAACCGTTCATAAAGGCGGAATTGAAAAATATTTGGAGGATGCGTGGCGACTAGTTAAAAGATATAATATGTCAGAGTATTATGCACAGCGTTTAACCTTGATTGAGGAGGAAATAAATTCGCTTTTTGAAAGCGGTAAAGAAACAAAGCAATTGAATTTATCTTGGTTTATGAATGACCGTTCCTAATCATTAATTTATATATGCTCTATTTCTCCCTTCAACGCTCTCACAAAGACTGGTGCAACTGAAACCTTAGCATACTTATTGACAACAGTATCTGTTCCCACTATTTCATCTACGCCGCTTTCCATTATAATTTTCACAGCATCTCCCATAAGAAGAGCGTGTGATACGCCAACAAATATTCTTCTTGCACCCTGCTCCTTAAGTATTTTTGCAGCATTAACTACGGTTCTTCCAGTGCTTATTATATCATCTATTATCACTGCATCTCTTCCGTAAACATTCAAGTCTTTTCTATGAGTAACTACTTCACCTGTATGGAGATCTCTTTCCTTCTTTAATGCATCGTATTCAGCATTAAGTATTTTTGCAGCATATTTAGCCCTCCTTACCGCTAAATCCTCGTTGTCAGGCGCTATTACAAGAGGATTCTCCAAATTTTTCTTGGCGAAATACTTTGCTAGCTCCCCAGAAGCCGTAATATTGTATGATGGGATCTTATACATTTTTAGTACGTTCTCATTGTGAACATCAATGGTATATATGGCGTCTGCGCCTAATTCCTCAATAATTTCGGCAATCATGCCTGCACTTAAGCATTCTCCCTCTAAATATCGCTGATCCTGCCGGCTATAGGCGAGGTATGGAACAAAAATCTTTATTGTATTCGCTCCAAGATCCCTTGCTGTATGGAGCATCAAGAATAATTCCATGATATGAACATCCTGAGGAGGATAAAGGCTCTGCACAATCAACAGATTCTCTTCAGCTACGCTCTCCTCAAACTTAAAGTAAAATTCGCCGTCTGGAAAACGTTTCATTCTAACCTTAACTAATGGAGCATTTAATATTTCACTTATTTTACGCGCCAAATCTAGGGAGCTTGGTCCTCCAACGATCTTCAATCTTCTTCCTCCAAACTGAAATTTATGATTCCTAAAATATTTTTTATTTATGAAATTAATTCTTTACTTTTGCTTTTGTAATAGATTATTTTTTGGAGATCTGATATGAAGATTGCTTACACGATTGGATATGCGAGGAGAGAAATTTCGGAATTTATTAAAATCCTAAAGGAGCATAATGTTACCATCGTTGTGGATGTAAGACGCTTTCCGAAAAGCAAAAACCCCATGTTCGGAAAAGAGATGCTGAGCACTTTTCTTAGAAAACATGGAATAAAATATGTTTTCTTAGGCGAAAGTTTGGGAGGATTTGTGAAAGGGGGCTATAGACAATATATGGAGACACCTAGATTTAAAGAGGGCTTTAAGGTTCTTCTTAAATTGATTAACGAAGGAACGGTTGCGATAATGTGTAGGGAGAAAAATGTTAAGTATTGTCATAGACGCTTTATTTCGGAGCTTCTACAAAAATCGGGTATAAAGGTTCAGCACATCTAAATCTAATGGTGACGGTTAAGAAAAATTAATAAGGATTAAAGGAAAAAAAGGATTATTGCTTAAAAGGAGGGCGTTTTAATGACCATACGTGTTGCAATTAATGGTTTTGGAAGAATTGGTAGACTATTGTTCAGAGCGGCTGCTGAAAAAGGCGTAAAGGATGTTGAGTTTGTGGCTATAAACGACTTGGCTGATGCAAATACCCTAGCACATCTTCTAAAATATGATTCAGTCCACGGCAAATTCCCAGGAAATGTGGAGGTAAAGGAGGGCTATATTGTAGTTGATAGCAAAGATTTTAAAGCGGAATTAAAAGTGCTTTCACAACCTGATCCAGCACAGCTCCCATGGAAAGACTTAGACGTTTACTTAGTTGTGGAATCCACTGGACGATTCAGAGATAGAGAAAGCGCTTCAAAACATCTTCAGGCCGGAGCTAAGAAGGTTCTAATCTCGGCGCCAGCTAAAGAGCCCGATATAACGATAGTTCTTGGAGTTAACCATGATCAGTATGATCATGAGAAACATAATATTCTATCAAATGCCTCCTGCACAACAAACGCCGTAATACCAATGGTCAAAGTTCTTTATGAAAGCTTTGGAATTAAGGCTGCATTAATGACAACAGCCCACGCCTATACAAACGATCAAAGAGTATTGGATCTCGTACATAGAGATTTACGTAGAGCTAGGGCTGCGGCAATAAATATAATTCCAACAACAACTGGAGCGGCTAGGGCTTCAACGATGGTTTGGCCGGAGCTGCAGGGTAAAATTGATGGCTTAGCTCTTAGAGTTCCGGTTCCAAATGTTTCAATAGTTGACTTAACAACCGTGCTTGAGAAAGATGTCACTAAAGAGGAGGTTAATGAAGCCTTTAAGAAGTATGCTGAAGGTCCATTGAAGGGCATTATGGCTTATACTGAGGAGCCGGTGGTGTCATCCGACCTAAATCATACGCCATATTCGGTTACAATTGACGGCGGATGCACGATGGTTAGTGGAGGAAACTTAGTTAAGACCCTTGGATGGTACGACAACGAATGGGGCTTCTCTTGCAGGATGGTTGAACTGATACAATTGATAGGTAAAAAAGCAGGGCTCTGCTAAAAAAGTTTATCTAATTGACAACAATTTTATTTTTCCAATTCTTTTTCATTAATAGTAATTAAATGGTAAAGGAGGAAGGTTTAATGCCAAAATTCTTGACACTAGATGACTTTGATGTAAAAGATAAGGTTGTTTTAGTAAGAGTTGACTTCAATTCCCCAGTTGATCCAGAAACAAAGAAAATTCTTGACGACACTAGGATTAGAGCTCATGGAGAAACTACTATAAAAGAGCTTTCCGATAAGGGCGCTAAAGTTGTAGTTTTAGCCCATCAGGGAAGGCCCGGTGAACCTGACTTCATATCTCTTGAGCAGCATGCTCAAATACTGTCGAAAATTCTTGGCAAACCAGTGAAATTTGTTAAGGATGTTTGTGGCGAAAAGGCGAAAAACGCTATAAGAGAGCTCAAAAGCGGGGAGATTCTTGTCTTAGATAATGTTCGGAGCTTTCCAGATGAAATGAAGAAGCTTTCTCCTGAGGAGCATGCTAAATCTGAGCTTGTGAAAGAGCTTGCGCCATTAGCCAGCTTATTTGTGAATGATGCTTTCGCAGCGGCTCATAGAAGCCATGCGTCGATAGTTGGTTTTACGGCGGTTCTCCCAAGCGCTGCTGGAAGGATAATGGAAAGGGAGCTGAATGCATTAAGTAGAGTTTTAGAGAATCCGGAAAAGCCATGCGTGTACATCCTTGGTGGAGCTAAAGCTGACGACTCATTGAGGATAACCAAATATGTGTTAGACAATAATATTGCGGATCATGTTTTAACCGCCGGGATAACTGGACACCTGTTCCTAGTGGCTAGGGACTATGATCTAGGTAAACCAAACATGGAGCTACTTGAGAAAAACAAGCTTATGGATCTTGTTCCAGGAATAAAAGAGATTATGAGCAAATATCCGGAGAAAATTGAAACTCCAGTCGATCTGGCGATTGAAGTTGATGGAAAGCGAAAGGAAATAACGCTTAATGATTTGCCGACAAATTATCCCATCTACGACATTGGAACGAAAACTATTGAAAAATATAAGGAAATAATTATGAAGGCTAAATCAATAGTCTTTAGTGGACCGCCAGGCGTATTTGAAAAGGACGAATTTAGAAAAGGTACGAAAGAATTGTTTGAAGCGATAGCGTCTTCAAAAGCGTTTTCTCTCATAGGCGGAGGACACAGCGTGGCCGCCGTTAAAAGCCTTGGATTGGCTGATAAAATGGGCTA
>CAYNMB010000035.1:0-11862 GCA_964398235.1 uncultured Candidatus Bathyarchaeia archaeon
GTAAAGAAAGCAGAAATAATGTATTTTTAGCATGTTTAACTTGTTTTTAATCGAATTAATGCAATTATTTCGCCTAACGAGTTTATGACTATATGTGGGCTTTGCAGGC
Organism: uncultured Candidatus Bathyarchaeia archaeon; assembly: GCA_964398235.1. GTDB lineage: Archaea > Thermoproteota > Bathyarchaeia > Bathyarchaeales > DTEX01 > DTEX01. The sequence continues at coordinate 110 of CAYNMB010000035.1, forward strand.
TTACTTTTTCAAAACCACGCTTTTCTTTGCTGAAAAGAATGAAAGGTACCTTAGCCCTTTTGGCACATATTGCATCTATCCAGTGATCTCCGATGAAAACTGCTTCTTCAGCTGATACGTTTAAAATATTGAGTATATGTTGGAGATGTCTTGGATCTGGTTTAGGATGAGATACGTCGTCTCTAGCAACTAGGGCATCTACATATTTGCCCAATCCAAACATGTTTATAATTTTCTCAGCATATTTTCTACATCCATTTGTTACAATCCCTATTTTAAATCCCATTTCGTCCAGAAACTTTAAAACATCAATGGCGTCTTTCATCAACCTAGCGTCCCTTAATGACTCCATTTCAAATTTATTCATAATTTCATCGGCTTTCTTTAAAATCTCCTTAACTCTTTCTTTACTCATTTTCTTACTCAGATACTCTTCGGATGCCTTGATTATTTCAAGATTTAGCATGCTTTCGTTTAAGAGATTCGGCGCAACCCCCATGTTCACAAATAAATTTATTATTGAAGTTTTCATCCCCCTAAAGTTTATTCCCGATTCTATTAGCGTGTTATCTAAATCAAAGACTATGGCTTTCACGCCATCTATGGGCTTTCTCTTTTGCCGATTCTTAGAATTGCTGATCTGCATAAAGGTTTATCCTCATATATAGCCTTTGAATAATTATATTTATTTGCTTAATCAAGATTAATTTTTGATTTGATTAACATGAAGGAAAAATCGCCTAAAATTACAATAGCTTTCATCATCGTAGGGCCACTAATCTTTTTCTTATATTTATACTTCTTCATCGGTTTTAATGATATTGTTGAGGTTTTTAAACAAGTTAATCCCTATGAATATTTATTCTGGTATTCTCTAACATTTGTTGCCTTAATGCTAGGCATGCTATTCTACTCCATGAGCTGGAATACGCTTATGAAGGCTCTATCAATAAATGTGAGTATAAAACATTCCTTCATTTATTGCGCCCTCGGAATTTTTGTGGATCTCATAATTCCCCTAGAGACCATCTCCGGGGAGATCACACGCATATATTTCATTCATAAAGAAACGGGGGATCCTCCTGGAAAAATAATTGCTTCAGTAGCCGTACATCGCATAATAACAACCCTTATAACTCTTGGTAGCCTTCTCTTCTCTTCAATCGTCATTTTAAAATACGGGCTTGATTTAATAACTCTTTCACTAATGGCTATAACAGTTTTCGGCTCATTCCTCTTAATAGCAATTTTACTTTATCTCTCATTGAGAGAGCATGCATCTAAAAGACTAATTAGTTTTCTGATAAGAGTTGCTGAATCATTGACCCGGGGACGTTTTGACTTCTCAGAAATCATGGAGAAAGCTCAACATAATATATTGTATTTTCACAGCGGATTCAAGTCTTTTAAGGGAAACTTTAAACCCCTAATAAAATCCATCATATATAGTTTTTTAGCATGGCTTTTACATGTGAGCATATACCTTCTTGTTTTTTACTCTCTAGGCTTCAGCGAAATTTCAATGAAGTTTTATGAAACAATTGTCGTTTATTCCGTGAGCATGGCTCTTCAGTCAATACCAATCGCCCTCCCAGCGGGTTTAGTGGAAGTAGTTATGACAAGTCTCTACACACTGCTTGGAGTTCCAATGGCGATTAGTGGAATAGCAACATTATTCATAAGAATCACAACATTTTGGTCTCAGATAATAATTGGCTATATAATAGCTCAATTTATAGGTGTAAAAAATTTACTGAAATTAGGCGGTAAAGAAACATCAATTTGATGAAAAGATTTTTCTTTGATATATGGCAATGTTTTAACGTGGAAAAATGAGCCGCCGTCCGCTTACCAACTTGGCAATACAATATTTCAGGAGAAGAGGCTATATCGTAGATAAGGATTTCGGTAAAGAGGATAATTTTTCTCCAAAAAAATTTGACTTTGTGGTACATAGGGGAAGCGACGTTTATCCGGTTTGGATTAAAGATTGGAACAGAACAGTTGGCGTAAACGTGGTTATAAATGTGGATAAAGTGGCCCAGGAATTAGGTTTTTCTAATCCAATCCTAATAGCCAACAAGTTTAGTGAGCATGCAAAGGCCTACGCAAACCGAAAGGGAATAAAATTGATTACAAAAACAGAAATAATTAGAACTATAAGATTGTTTTAAAAATCTTTTAAGTATTTATCAAGTTTTCCTTCAGCCTCGAGTTTTTCAAGCCAATCTACGATTCCAATCTTACATTTCTCTTCGCCATTAATGACCTTAATAATTTCTTGAACCACGTCCTCAACATTCTTGGAAGTCACATTTATTTCGCATACTTTGTCTTCACCACATGTTTTGATGGCATTATAAAGACAGACGTCTAATATTTCAGCGGCAACATTTTCTTTAATCTTCTCTTCACTGTAGGAGCGCCTCTTAAGAATTTTCTCTAGATCTTCGGGATCTCTTCTCAAAACAAATACAATCGATATTTTCTCCGGAGGCACTACATCTACTGCAAAATGTCCTTCAACTATGACGTCAGTTGCCGTACTGTGAACAATTTCATCAATTTTTTTCGAAACTTTTTCAATATCCGCAACTAACGTTTTCCTCTTTCTATCAATTCTGCTATAAAGTTTCTCTCTCTTCACTAACTCGCTTACAGATATTACATGTGCGCCAATTTTAGAGGCTAGAATCTTCGAAATTGAAGTTTTTCCAACACCTGGAGTTCCAGTGATAATTATTATGCGCTTGATTTTCTCTTCACCTTACAATACTGCTCGCTTAGAGTAGTTAAGGAAACCTATTAAAATTTTATCCTTGTCTCCTCTTTTATGCTTCTTAAGACGAGTGCGGTTTCAGTGCCCATAACGCCGTCAATCATCCCTATTTCATCAATTATTTTGGTAAGCTTCTTTTGATCTTCTGTCCTAACTTTTACTATAGCATAATATGAGCCAGTTACATCATAGACTTCATAAACATCATCAATCTTGCTTAGCATTTCGAGAACTGTCTGCAGCTTTTTAGGATCAGCCGTTATTAGAACAAATGCTGTTATGTTTTTTCCAAGCATTTCCGGAGAAACTATCGCTGTAAACCTCTTTATAACCTTCTTCCTTAAGAGCTTCCTAACTCTCATGAATATTGTGGTTTCACTAACATTTAACTTCTTAGCAATCTTTCTGAAGGAGACTCTAGCATTGTCCTGAAGCATTCTTAATATTTCTTTATCTATATCATCGATTTTTGAAACCATTCTCTTTCACGATAAAATTTTTAATTTACACATATAAATTATGTTAAGGAAAAACATTTTTAAATCTAATTATTTGAATTTTCTTTTGTTTTTCCGAAATATTTATAAAGAAAAATTATATTTCTCATATTTCCTATAAGTATGATGGAGGCTGAAAGCCTTCAAGGTAAAATGTCCTGAATGTGATGCCGACATAGAAATTCCAGAAGATGTCATTTCGGGTGAAATTGTTAGTTGTCCAGACTGTGGCTTAGATTTGGAAGTTACGCTTAATGAAGACGGGTCAATCGATCTTAAGCCGGCGGAGATTGAAGGCGAGGACTGGGGTGAATAAAGGCGAAGATGGGGCAAATAGGACTAATATACGACAGAATTAGATGGGAAGAAAAAGCATTAATTAACGCTTCGAAAAAGCTTGGGCTAGACCTGAAAATAGTGAACTCGAAGGAAATTTACCTAGAGGCTTTCAATGATACGACGAAAATGGAGAAAAATTTCGGTAACGTGATTCTTCAGCGTTGTATAAGCTACTTTAGAGGCTTACATATAACAGCAATACTGGAGAATTTCGGGCTTAAAGTAATTAATCCCCTGAATGTTTCCTTAATTTGCGGTAATAAATTATTCACCACACTGACACTAATTAAGGCTGGCATTCCGGTTCCCAGAACTTTAGTGGCATTTACTGAAAGCGGCGTCCTTAAGGCCCTAGAGGTTTTGGGCTATCCAGCCGTACTCAAGCCTGTTATAGGAAGCTGGGGGAGGCTTGTAGCTCTCCTTAAAGATAAGGATTCAGCCCAAGCGCTTATTGAAGCCAGAGAACAAATGCAAAATTCCCTCATGCAAATATATTATCTCCAAGAATACATTAAGAGACCTCCTAGAGACATACGCGTTCTTACAGTTGGAGAAGAAGTTGTTGCAGCGGCATATCGATATTCGTCTGAAGATGATTGGAGAACAAACGTTGCTCGGGGTGGAAGGATGGAAAAATGCTCACTTACTAAAGAACTTGAGGAATTGGCCATAAAGGCTTCTGAGGCTGTTGGAGGCGGCGTATTGGCAGTTGATTGCATGGAATCCCCAAACGGAATAGTCGTACATGAAGTTAACAATACGCCGGAGTTTAGAGGCTTATATTCCGCAACTAAAGTCAACATTCCTGAAAAAATCATCAAATATGCTGTTGAGGTGATGAAAAAATGAAGGTAGGGGTTTTCGGCGCTTCTGGATATGTTGGCGGCGAGCTTCTCCGCCTTCTTTTAGGGCATCCCAAGGTTGAGGTTACTGTAGCAACCTCAAACACCCGTGCTGGAGAATACGTCCATAGGGTTCATCCAAACCTTAAGGGTCAAACAACCCTTAAATTCGTCAAATCTGATCCTTCAAAAGCTGCTGATTTATGCGATATACTTTTCATAGCAACGCCTCACGGAGTATCATCAACCTTTATTCCCGAAATCCTTGAATCTGGAATAAAGGTGATTGACACAAGCGCAGACTTCAGGCTCAAAAATCCTGAAGACTACATAAGATGGTATGGTTGGAACCATAGATGTCCAGATCTTTTAGAGAAAGCCGTTTATGGGCTTCCTGAGCTTCATCGTGAGGAAATTAAGAAGGCTCAATTAGTTGCTGTTCCGGGCTGTATGGCTATTGCTGGCATACTTGCCCTAGCGCCAATCATCAAGTCCGACAAGATTGAAAGGAATAGAATTGTTATTGACTTTAAGGTTGGCTCTTCGGGAGCCGGCTCTAAGCCATCCCTATCCTCACATCATCCAGAACATTATAGCATCGTTAGACCTTATAAGCCGGTTGGCCATAGACATACGGCTGAAATTGAGCAGGAATTGAGTCTATTATGCGGTGAGAAAATTAAAGTTTCTATGTCAGCGCATGCTGTTAACATGGTTAGGGGAATCCTCTCCACCTGTCATGTTTTTCTTAAAGAGCCTATAACGTCCATTGAGGTTTGGAGGCTCTATAGAAAGTTTTACTCCAACGAACCCTTCATCAGATTCATCCGCGATACAAGGGGGATATTCAGATATCCGGATCCAAAGATAACTGTTGGTTCAAACTATTGTGACATAGGTTTCGAGATAGATCATCATGTAGGCAGGCTTGTTGTGCTTTCAGCAATCGATAACCTTATGAAAGGTGCGGCTGGAACAGCGGTTCAGGATATGAATATTATGTGCGGTTGGGATGAAACAGAAGGCTTACGTTACTCTGCTTTACATCCAGTTTAAAGTGGGAGAAAAGGTGAAGAAGGATGATTGTTCTCAAGGTTGGCGGAGACGTATTTAAAAGTGGATTAAATCAGACTCTTGCAGAGGATGTAAAAAGGGTTTTAGAGAGCGAAAAATTGGTTGTTGTTCATGGCGGCGGAGACGAAGTTACAGAAATAGCTGAAAAACTTGGTAAAAAACAGATTTTTGTTACATCGCCTAAAGGCATTAAAAGCAGATACACCGATAAAGAGACCGTTGAAATATACACGATGGTTATGGCAGGTAAAGTGAATAAGGCTATTGTTAAGTGGCTTTTAAGCCATGAGATACCAGCAGTCGGCTTATCCGGCATAGATGGAAGACTTCTCCTAGCGAACAGGAAGAAAAGACTAGTTATAATCGACGAGAGAGGTAGAAGACGCATAATAGAGGGAGGCTATACGGGAAAAATCAATGTAGTCAACTCTAAACTGCTTGAAATCCTCATAAAGAACGGTTATGTACCCGTTGTTTCACCCATAGCGCTAGGCGAAGAAAATGAATATTTGAACGTAAATGGCGATAGGGCTGCCGCGCAAATTGCCGGTGCATTGAAAGCGGAAAAAGTAATCTTCTTAACGGATGTTTCCGGCGTATGGCTAGGGGAGAAATGTTTGAAGCGTCTTTCCCTTAAAGAGGCTAAGGAAATTCTACCAAAGATTGGACCGGGAATGAATATGAAGCTCATTGCTTCTATTGAGGCTTTGGAATCCGGAGTTAAGGAGGCAGTTATAGCCTCTGGATTAATAGATGAACCTATAACGGGCGCTTTAAAAGGATTGAATGGCACGGTGATTTCTTGTGAAGCGTGAAGGTATAATCTCGGTTGAAAACTCCTTTTTGGCAAACGTTTATCAGAAGTTTCCAGTATGCGCTGTTAGGGGCGAGGGTGCATTACTCTATGATGCTAACGGTAAAGTATATATAGATTGCATGGGAGGCTACGGCGTAAGTCTAGTTGGACATTGCCATCCAAAAGTTGTTGAAGCCATAAAGAAGCAATGTGAGAAACTAATAGCATGTCATGGATCACTCTACAATGATAAAAGAGCCGAATTACTGGAAAAACTTGTAGAAATAGCTCCTAAAGGTTTAAACAAGGTTTTCTTATGTAATAGCGGAGCCGAAGCCGTCGAATGCGCCATTAAAGCTGCGGTGAAGTATACGGGGAAAAGCGAGATTATAAGCATGGTTAGAGGTTTCCACGGAAAAACTCTTGGCGCCCTTTCAGTAACATGGAATCCAAAATATAGGAAATCCTTTGAAAAAATCATTGTAAGAAACAAGTTTGTTCCATTTGGTAAACTCGATAAGGTTATGGAAGCAGTTACGGAAAATACTGCTGCAATAATTGTTGAGCCGATTCAAGGTGAGGGAGGAATCCATGTGGCTCCAGAAGGATTTCTTGAAGGATTAAGAAAAATCTGCGATGAACATGGAATTGTGTTAATTTTTGATGAGGTTCAGACAGGCTTTGGACGCACTGGACGAATGTGGGCTTCTGAGCACTGGAACGTTACACCGGACATAATGTGCATTGCGAAAGCAATGGGGGGAGGCTTCCCCATAGGAGCCACTATTGGAAGAGAAGAAGTAATCGGCTCACTGAGAATCGGAGAGCATACAAGCACATTTGGCGGAAACCCCCTTGCATGCGCAGCTGCCTGCGCAACAATTGACGTCATAATTGAGGAAAACCTTGTTGAAAGAGCTAGAGATCTAGGAAGCAAGTTCATTGATATTCTTCAGAACATGGTGGACGAATTTAAGATTCTTAGAAAGGTTAGGGGCCTAGGTTTAATGATCGGCCTTGAAGCTAGAGTTGACATCCGTAATATTCTTTTTAAATCTCTTGAAAAGGGAGTAATACTGCTGTACTCTGGTAGAAACGTAATTCGTTTTCTACCGCCGCTTGTCATCAGCATGGAGCAGCTAAAAAAGGTGGCGGAAGTATTAAGAGAAGTCTTGACCGAAGAGGAAAGCAGACTTAAGATAACTAAGAAATCCTAATTTATTTCAATTTTTATGGCGTGGCATATGAAAAGAGATCCAGTAGAATTTTTAAAACATATGCTGGAGATCTATAGTCCAAGCGGCAAGGAGGAAAAATTGTCATCCTTTCTAGCTGAAGAACTTAGAACCCTAGGCTTCGAGGAAGTCTGGAAAGATGAAGCTGGAAACGTCTATGGCGCCGTCGGAAAAGGTTCTCCTATAGTTTTAATGTGCGGGCACATGGACACCGTTCCAGGAGAAATACCGGTTAAAGTTAAAAATGGGCGACTATATGGTAGAGGCGCCGTGGACGCCAAATCCTCTCTGGCTGCAATGATATTAGCGGCTGCAAACTTGAAAAACCGTCTCTTAAAGATTGGTGGAAGGATAATTGTTGCAGGTGTTGTGGATGAGGAAGGCGGAGGCAGGGGAATTAAACAGCTTATACGGGAAGGGCTGAAAGTTGATTATGCTTTTTTCGGCGAGCCAAGCGGTATAGGAAACATAACGTTTGCGTATAAAGGACACATGTTACTTAAAATTGAATTTAAAACGGTTAGCGGGCATGTAGGGGCTCAACATCTCTTAAGCAATGCGATTGAGGAAGCTATGAAATTCTGGAGCGAACTCAAAAACCTATGTGAACAAAAGTATAAATCCCCTTTTGGCATATTTTATTCACTAACTCCATCGATTATAGAAATTAAAAGCCTTAGAACCATGGGCGGTACACCCGACCTATGCACGATAGGCGTAGATTTAAGGTTGCCGCCGAAGATAAAATGTGAGAAAGCCGTGAAAATCGTTGAGGAAATTGTGGAAAGTTTTCGAAAAGAAAATCCTAAAACAACCGTCAGGTTTAGGGTTATCAGTCAAGTGGAGCCCTATGTCGCCAACAGAAGTAACCCGGTGATTAGAGCGCTAAGGGAAGCTATTTTCGAGGAGACTGGCAGGGAAGCTAGGTTGATAAGAAAAACTGGGACAGGTGACATGAACATATTTGGTTCATTCTTTAATGTTCCAGTTGCAACTTATGGTCCCGGAAACTCTATTTTGAGTCATAGTCCAAACGAATATGTGGAGATTTCTGAATATCTTAAGAGCATAGAAATCTATAAAAAGGCTGTTGAAAAAGTGATTAGCGGGTCATTAGGAGCGAATAAAAGTAGATGATTCCGCTTTATGACGAAAATAGGCCTACAAGAAAACCCTATGTAAACTACGCTTTAATCGCCATGAATGTAGTGGTTTTCTTCTTTTTTTGTTTTCAGGATTTGAAAAGAAGCGTAATCGAATATGGTGCAATTCCAATTTTTATTCTCAATGGTAAAAGATTGTTCACCCTATTCACAAGTATGTTCCTCCACGCCGACATACTGCATCTCCTAGGAAATATGCTTTATCTATGGATATTTGGAGACAATGTGGAGGATGCTTTTGGGCATCTCCGCTATTTAATTTTCTATTTGGTCGGTGGAATATTTGCGGGCTTAGTGCACATAGCATCCACTCTTCTTTCGCTTTACGCGCGTCCAATCCCCTACGTGATCAGCGAATTGACAATACCCGCGGTTGGAGCTTCTGGAGCGATTTCAGCGGTTCTAGGAGCTTACCTACTCTTATATCCTAATGCACGAATAAAAACGCTGGTTTTCTACTTTTTCATCATTACTTTCGTCAGTGTTCCAGCATTTTATTACCTTGGTTTTTGGTTTATTTTTCAGTTATTTATGGGTCTAATATCTTTGAGCGGTATCCCTTCAGGCGTGGCTTTTTGGGCTCATATAGGCGGCTTCGTTTATGGCCTTCTCATGATAAAAGCCTTCAACATAAAGCCTAGAAGAAAACCTGTTGCTAAGGGAAGAAGGGTCTACAGGCCGATCGTTGCCCCATGGGTCAGGGAGCCATTGGTGGATGTTTTTATCGAACTGGACAGAGTGGTCATCATGGCTTATTTGCCTGGAGTTAGGGAAGAGGATATAGAGCTTACTGTTTCAGAATGGGAGGTTATTATAGCAGCCCAGCATGAAGACGTAAGGTTCTATAAACGTATAGCACTACCTGTTCCAGTTGTTCCCAAGATAGTTGATTTCATGTATAGTGGAGGGGTCCTCAGATTTACGCTTTACAGAATCGCCTAGTCAATAAAAATATGGCAATTAATGAGAAGATTATTTAAGATTAAATGTTAACCTCTCTCCCCGGAGCTGTCGTTTAAAATGGTTTACCTAGTGTTTATTTGTCCAAAATGTGGATCAGCCAGATACGCGAAAGAAGGGCAAAAGACTGCTAAATGCTTAAAATGCGGCTATCAAATCAAAATAGCTCCTACAAAGGTTAAAATTATAGCGAGAACCAGAAGTGTTGATGAAGCCATCAGAATAGTTAAGCTCTATAAGATTAAGGGAAGGATTTCAACCGGTTTCTCACGTATTAGGGATAGTTAGGTTTAAAAGCATGCAATTTCATTGAAAAGTATGGTGTTAAGCATTGTCCAGTAAAGTTAGTGACGATAAGATACGTTCAATGGCTGACCTTCTTAGAAGCGGCGCCACCTTGACAAATCTCTCATGTCCCGCTTGCTCTTCACCGCTTTTCAGACTTAAAAACGGGGATTTATGGTGCGCCCATTGTCAGAAAAAAGTAATAGTGGTGAGAGAAGGCGAGGAAACCAGAGAGGTTGAATTTTTATCAACTCTAAGTCGGGCTGAATCAACTCTTTTAATGAAGATATGGGAAATTAATGAAAGACTTAGAATAGAAGATAATCCGGAGGAAATCCATAAGCTAAGCGCCCTAATGCTAAGTTTACTCGATAATCTTGAGAAAATAAGAAAGATTGAGAAGCTGAGGAGATGAACTCTTTCGGAATTTACGAAAATTTCCCAAATACATGTCACTATGTTGCTGTATTTGAGTTTAAAGCGCCATTAAATACCCTTAAATTAGCCATCTTAAACGCATTATATAACCTAAATCGCCTTGAGAATATTCCTAAAAAAATTTTGCCGAAAACAATTACAGGTTTAAAAGTTATCTTTGAGTTCGGTATTGCGGATGGATTAACATTTAATTACCTTGATGAAGAAACTTTAAGGAATTCTATGGAGAAGATGCATCTAAATATCTACAGGATAATGGATTTTATCTGCATCATCCGATATTATAAACCTATGATTAAAAGATTTAGAGCCTTAAGATTCGACTATTATCTTCTAAGACTCATTTTTGGCAAAGATGTGTTTGAGGTTAGAGTTTTCCATGAAAAAGGGTTGCAACGCATAGATGCGAAAACCTTCATCGAAATCTTGGCTGAAAGCATAAATTCAGAGCTGCTCAAAAAAGATGAAAATCCCATAAAGATTAAGGCTCTATGGTCTTCTGGTCTTCAAGTAGTTTAGAACTATTCTTCTTATTTGTGAAAAGACGCTTTTTATCGAACGGTTTCCATCAATCATTATTAATTTTCCTTCTTTAACGAGTTTCAAATAGATTTCTCTGACGTTTCTTTGAACTTCAGGGTTTTCCATAATTGTCCTATCTTTTCTTTTCTTAAATCTTCTTATTACAACCTCGACCGGAACATCTATGTATAGTGCTAGGTCTGGTTCAGGAACCATTCTATTGATCTCCTCAATCCATCCTATATCCAGACCAGCAGCGCCTTGATAAGCTATCGAAGAATAGACATATCTGTCTGAAATAACGATCTTCCCCCCTTCAAGCAGAGGTTTTATCTCTCTTTCCACATGCTCAGCCCTATCTGCCGCAAACAATAAAGCCTCTGCAACTACTGGTATACGCTTTTCCTTTTGCCCTAAAACATATCTCTTAATAAATTTGCCAATTTCTCCAGAACTGGGTTCACTCGTATATACTGCGTCAAATCCCTCCCTTTTTAAGGCCTCAACAAGGAGAAGCGATTGCGTAGTTTTTCCACTCTTATCAAGTCCTTCTATACAAATTAATACGCCTCTCCTACCCATCTACTATACACCCAAATGAGCATATTAGAACATTTATTGGTAATCATATAAATTTGTGGAGGCTTGCAAGACCTCTACTATGCATTTAAATTGGATAAATGTGAAGAAAATTAATTTAACCCTTAAATATTTAACTTCCATAAATTTATTTTACTTCAGTTCAGTATCTATGGAGGTTAAATGAATATGTCTGGGGGACCTAAAATTACTTTTATAGGTGCTGGTAGCGCTAGATGGACTA
>CAYNMB010000035.1:11962-14168 GCA_964398235.1 uncultured Candidatus Bathyarchaeia archaeon
ATGTCTGGGGGACCTAAAATTACTTTTATAGGTGCTGGTAGCGCTAGATGGACTAGCAGAATATTGGTTGACATTTTTCTGAACGATAGTTTGCATAATTCTGAGATATGGCTCATGGACATCGACGATTATAGGCTTAAAATCATATCGACATTGGCTAAAAGGTATGTTGAAGAGCTTAAGATTCCCATAAAGGTGTATGCAACAAAAGATAGGGAAGAAGCCGTTAAAAATGCGGATTTCGTAATCTCAACAGCTCTACCCAAGGGTTATTTATATTATGAAACCATGAGAGACATATCGGAACAGCATGGTTACTATAGGGGAATTAATAGTGTTGAGTGGAATTTTGTTGGAGATTACCACACCATTTGGGGCTACTATCTATTTAAACTTCACCTAGACATAGCCAGAGACATAGAGGAACTTGCTCCAAATGCATGGTTCTTCATAGTTTCAAACCCGGTTCTAGAACTGACAACCATGGTTGGTAGGGAGACAAAGGTTAATGTTGCAGGCATATGTCACGGCTTTCTAGGCTTCAGGGCAGCTATAGAGATCTTAGCCATGCGACTAGCCAAGGAAAAACTAGGCAAAAACATAACTCCATATTGCGCAGCCCATATGGCTGAATGTTACAGAGAAGCTATGGGCCTCATAGACTTCAATGAAGTTGAAGTTGAAATGAAGGGGCTAAACCACGTTATATGGCTAACAAAATTCAGATATAAAGGTGAAGATGGATACAAGTATATAGAAGATTGGATTAAAGAGGATGCTGAAGAATACTGGAAGATATGGAGGAAGCACACCGCAAGCCCCTGGGATTTACATCTCTGTCCAGCAGCCATAGACATGTATAAAACCTATGGTTACTTGCCTATAGGCGATAGCGTTCGTGGAGGCACCTGGAAATATCACTGGGATCTTAGAACTAAACAGTATTGGTATGGGCCTTATGGGGGACCAGATTCTGAAATAGGATGCGCTATAAGAGTCTTGCGAGTTAGAGAAGGCGTCAGAAGAATGGCTGGGGCAGCTTTCGATGAATCTAAACCCGTGTCTAAATCGATTCCGCCAAGACCAAGCGGGGAGGTTATAGTGACGTTGATAGATTCTATATATAATGATAAACCAGCTGACAGCTACGAGATACAATTTTATGGTAAACGCGTGCAAGTGCCAATCTATGTGAATGTGATGAATAAGGGGGTTATACCTAATATTCCAAGCGATGTGGCTACAGAAACTCATGTGAAAGTGGATGGAAAGGGTATCCATCCAATACCTAGAGATCCTATCCCGAGTAGACTCTATAAATATGCGATGCTGCCTAGGATAATGAGACTCGAATGGGCTTTAGAAGCCAACTTGAAGGGGGGCAGAGACACTCTTTTCCAATGGCTTATAACTGATGTGAGAACAAAAAGTATGAATCAAATAGAGGAGGTCATCGACGCGATACTAAAGATTCCAGGAAATGAAGAAATGGCCAAACATTTCAGCTAAACATTCTACTGACTTAGCAAATCATCTAAGGCATCATATAGATTTCCGTACGCCTTCCTAAACTCTTTTAATATTTCGCTAAGCTTCTCGGATTTTTCTACGTAGCCTGTTAACGTTAGCCATCCTTCTTCAGTTAGATCAAACCTTATGTTATTCGGAAGATTCACTCTCCTCTCAAGCTTAGTTAGAGCTTTAATGCATTCTAAATCGTAACTGTAAAGAAAGAGAGGCTCGCCCTCTATGTGTAAACCATAGTCCTCTACGTAAATCCTGAAAGCCAATCTAGGCTTAAAATTTAAATCCACGGCTTCTATAACGGATTCGCCGTTATAAAGTGGTGTAGAAGCTTTAAATCCCATTGATTCAACAGCTGATAATATTTGCCTATAATCCTCTACAGGTTTATGTTCCCGTATAGTGGCTTCTACACCGTCTTCAACTCTTTCTCCAAGCGTTTTGAGAACCCCTATATAAATCCCTATGGGATGTACGGGAGTATAAGGTTGACTAACTCCATAAAATATGCAGAATCCTCTCTCTGGAGGCCAATAATAAAGCACGCCGGGATCAGCTTTAAGGCATCCCTCAATCTCTGAAACATCTAGGGAAACCGGCGTTTCGAAGTAAACTTCCTCCTTCCACACGATTAGGGTTGTAGTAAATGGGACAACTTTCCGCATTATGGAATCAAATGTCG